>JAFKFP010000397.1 GCA_017308185.1 bacterium
GCGAGAATGCTTACGTTCGAGCCAGATACCGCCACAATGTGCGCCAGGCCCGTGGTGCGGAAGTCGTCGTACAGGCCGGCGGGTATCCCGCCGTCACGCCCGAATGCAATGCCGCCGGCAAGCGCTGCAACGGGTTCAGGGAGCGCGCGCTGTAACGAGTCGTCGAGCCGAAGCCTGGCGCGCGCCGCGACAGCCGCCTGGTTCGCGTTACTCGCGCTCCCTGTGACCGTGACCTGCGGCCGGTACATGGTCCCCGCGATGCCTCGACGCGCAAGGTATTCGCGATAGTTGAAGTCCGGAAAGACGGGCGCCGCATCGAGTTTGCCGGTCACCTCCACGTGGTCGCCGGGCCGATGACCCTCGTACTGCCCCACGGAGACGCGCACGCGGCCGGATGTGGTAACCCAGCCTTGCTTCGTGCGCACTCGTTGCATGGAAACGACGTACGCCGTGGACGTCTCGCTGGGGGCTGGCTCCGAAACAACCACGCCCTCGAAGGTCACGGTGTGGCCCAGATAGCGCACCGCATCTGGCGCCGGCCGCCCGTCCCAGTGCGCGAATATGGCCCCGCCCGCGAGTGCGGCGAGCACCATCGCCATCACGACAGCGGTACGGGCGCGTGTGGGCGTTCCCATCAATAGCACGACCGGCGCGAGCCCTGCGGTGAGTGCCGCGCCCACCCAGGATGGCGTACTCCAGAGGGCCACGACTGCGATGCCCGCCAGCCACCCCACTGCCACCAGGATGAGCGTCATAGGAGCCGGACACTAACACGGGGCTGGCGAAGCAGGGAAGCGGCAGGACAGGCGGGCCGAGATCGCTAGCTGCCCGCGTGGCTCGCACGTGCCGCCCGCCGTTTCCGCCAGAAATAGATACCCGTGGCCGCGATGCCCGCGAACCACAGGGCTGCCATCAACAGCGATACGCGCGGGTTGCTTGACAGGCCATCGCCTGCCACAACAACCATCCCGGTTGGGATGATCATGCCGAGCGTGCTGTAGACGATGAAGACGGTGAACCGGATCGATGTCATGCCCGCGACGAAGCTGATCCAGTCGAAGTTAATAGCCGGGAGCATGCGCGCCCAAAAGATGACACGTCCACCCATCGTATCGGCGAGCGTGTTGAGTCGAGCGGCCATTTTCGAGCCGATGAGACGACCTAGATGTCGCTGCCCGAGGAGACGCGCCGCATAGAACGCCATGGCCGACCCGAGCACCAGGCCCGCGAGCGAGTATGCCGTCCCCAGCCAGGGACCCCAGGCGAGGCCGGCCGCTATGAAAATCGGGACGTTGGGGATGGGCGCGAAGAGCACCGAGAGCGCCATCACCAGGATGAACAAAATGGGGCCCGCAGCACCCCGGTCCTCGACCCATTGCTTGAAGGGCTGCGCGTCAATCGTCCACGAGAGGCCGAATACCTGGTGGGCCACAACGTATCGGCCGCGGAGCAGCGCAGGGATCTCATCGCCTTCGAAAACGAATGCTCCGAGGCCCCGTTTCGCGGATTCGGCCGGTTCATCCCGTTCAGTCACGCGCCTGCCTCGCGCTGCGAATTCGTCCATCAGCGTCAGCGTATCAGAGCACGAAAATCCAGAGATATCCGAAGAGTGCCGGGAACACGAACAAGATCGAATCGAGCCGGTCCAGGAACCCGCCGTGTCCGGGAAGGAGCCCCGACGCGTCCTTCACTCCCATGCGGCGCTTCATAGCACTTTCGAACAGGTCTCCAGCCATCGCGACGATGGGCAGCCCGATGGCAGCCGGGGCGATGACAGCCACCGAAACGCCCGTACCGAAGAGCGCGTTCAACGCGAACACGGCACCAGCGCCTGCCGCGAAGCCTCCCACCGCGCCTTCCCACGTCTTGCCAGGGCTGATGGCGGGCGCCATCCTATGCCGCCCAAAGGCCTTGCCCACCGCATACGCGCCGGTGTCCACCGCGAACGTCGATAGCAGGCCGAGGAAGAACCAGGCTCGGCCATCGGCGGCGACGCGCACGGCAACCAATGACGCCATCAATGCGCCGCAATACACCAGCGTCCAGGCGAACACCCGGTACGGCCGGCGTGGCGCCGAACGTATGAGCCGCGAATAGCCTGCTACTGCAAGCGCGGCGGCAAATACGAGGCCCACCACCACGAAGTACGGGCTCTTGTAGGTCCCCATCACCATGAACCCCGCTGCCGCCGCGGGCGGAAGATGCGAGATTACCGCGTCCATCGGCATCGACGGCAGCAGCCAGCCATGGATGAACTCCGCACCGGCGAGGATGGCCACGATGCCCGCTGCAATCGCGAACGGCCAACCGCCAAACCATGCGAGCGCCACAATCACGGGGATCCCGATGGCGGCGGTCACCAGCCGGAGCTGCAAGTTAGACACGGCTGGCAGCGTACAGGCATTCGCGCAACACGCGCCACGCGCCACGTCGACAATGGCAGCCCGGCAATCGACAATTGACCCGTGCCCAATCTCGAGGTAGACCTTGCGCCCGGCCATAAGACTGGCCTCATCCTCCGCAACCCGGTGATGCCTGCTTCAGGCACGTTCAGC
>JAFKFP010000398.1 GCA_017308185.1 bacterium
CGCCGCCGCGCAAGATCCGTCTGATCCTCGATAGGCTTCCTGGCCTGAGCGTGGACCAGGCGCTTGCGTTGTTGCGTTACGTGCAGTCTCCGCACGCACGCTCGGTTTCGAAGCTCGTGCTTTCGGCTGCGGCGAATGCCGAGAACAACTTCAACCTGGACGTCGATGACCTGGTCATCCGCCGCGCCTACGCCGATGAAGGCCGAACCCAGCGCCGCTTCCGGCCGCGCTCGCGTGGCCGCGTCAGCCCCATTCTCAAACGCTCGAGCCACATCACCGTCATCCTCGACGAGCGGGAGGTATAGCACTTGGGACAGAAAGTACACCCCCACGGTTTCCGCGTCGGGATCATCTATGACTGGGAGTCGAAGTGGTTCGCTGAAAAGGACTACCGCACACGCCTCCACCAGGACATCGACCTGCGGAACTACATCCTGCACGAACTGCCCGACGCCAGCATTAGCCATATCGAGATCGATCGGAACGCCAACATGGTGACGGCCACGATCCACACGGCGAAGCCGGGCATCGTCATCGGCCGCGGTGGTGCGAAGGTCGAAGACCTCCGCAACTCGCTCGAACGCCTCACTGGTGGCCGCGTGCGCGTGAACATCCAGGAGATCCGCACGCCTGAGCTTGATGCGTACCTCGTCGCCCGCTCTGTTGCGGATCAACTCGAGCGGCGTGTGGCGTTCCGGCGCGCCGTCAAGCAGTCGGTGCAGCGCACCATGCAGCGCGGCGCGCAGGGCGTACGCGTTGCTATCGCAGGCCGCCTTGGCGGCGCTGAGATGTCGCGCCGTGAGTCCGAGACGCAGGGCCGTGTGCCCCGCCACACGCTCCGCGCGGACATCGACTACGGCTTCGCCGAGGCGGATACCACGTTCGGCCGCATCGGGGTAAAGGTCTGGATTTATAAGGGCGAGATAATGCCGAAGCGTGGCGAGGACCGGCGCGAAGAGCCGGCCCCTGAGCCCGAACCAGCACCAGCCCCGGCACGCCCGGCCGCGCCAGAACCAGTCGCCGCGCCGGCGAGCGGGCCGGAACACGTCGCCATCACCATGGAGCAGCAAGAAGCGGTGCAGCGCCAGGACCGGGAAGGGGGCAGCTAAATGCTTCAACCACGTCGCGTGAAGCACCGCAAGCAGCACCGTGGCCACCGCCGCGGCGAGGCACTGACCGGCAACTTCGTCGCTTTCGGCGAATACGGCCTGCAGGCCCAGGGCGCCGCATGGGTGGATTCGCGCCAGATCGAAAGCGCCCGGCGCGCCATGACGCACGAAATGAAGCGCGGTGGCAAAGTCTGGATCCGCATCTTCCCTGACAAGCCGGTCACCGCGAAGCCGGCCGAAACGCGCATGGGCTCGGGCAAGGGCGCCCCGGACAAGTGGGTCGCCGTGGTCAAGCCGTACCGCGTCATGTTCGAAGTCGCTGGCG
>JAFKFP010000274.1 GCA_017308185.1 bacterium
TGAGGACGAACGCCTTGGTGACGAGTCCTGGCATGTCTTTATAGATTTCTTCGGCGCGGTCCGCGGCTGCGGTGCGGACGGCGGGCCAATCGGTGGTCTCGGGCAGGAAAAACGTTATGACAGATGCATGCATGGGAGGCTCCTCATACGGCGCAGGGTAGCATCGCGTGGGCCGGGACATCTCGCGGGCGGAGCGGCAGGATCTCGGCGAACCATAAGTCCTAGGCCTTTTGCCTCCTTATAGAAGATGGAAATTGCTTCTAGCGGAGCTTGCCACGATTTACCTGATAGTCCATGCTTGGCCGTGAATCCATTACCGATGTGTATAAAGTGGTGGGCCATGTGCACCACCCAAGCAACGTGAAGGGGGACTTCGTCTCATGGCTGCACCGATAATCGAATCGCCGGGCCTCGACCTGTCGTGGCTCAACATCGACGAGGGCTGGGGGGCGCGCGCGACGCCGGGCCGCAAAGGGCTCACGCTCGAGGACCTCAACGTCCTGACCTATGGCAACGTACCGCCGGAGGCCGGCGTGGCGCTCATGCGCATGCGCGGCGCGCAGGCCGACCCTCGGTCGCCGCGGCACCGCCGCCAGTACCGCAGCAAGGCGGACGTGTGGAGTGAATCGGCGATGCTGCTCTATGAAGAGGCTGTGCAGCGCCAGTGGTCCTCCGCCGTCGACATCCCGTGGGAGCTCGTGAAGGACATCCCGGACGACCTCGAACTTGCCATGTGCACGCTGTGCACGTTCCTCACGCAGGTTGAGTTCATCGCCGGCGACCTTCCTGGCCGTTTCATGGGCGAGGTGCACCCGGACCAGTTCGAGACGCAGCTCTTCCTCGGGACGCAGCTGATGGACGAATCGCGCCACGAGGATGTGTTCCGCAAGCGGGCACTCGTGAACGGCGGCGGCCTCATGGAAGCGGGGACGGGCGCGAGCGGCCTGCTGACGGCAGACGATTTCACCGAGATGACCGCGCGGCTCCACCTTGTGGGCGAAGGCTTCGTGCAGACGATCTTCCGGATGGGTGAGTTGATTTCGACGAACGACGCCGAAAAGCGCATCTACCGGCTGGCGGCCCAGGACGAATCGCGGCACCTCGCCTTCGGTGTCACGCACCTGAAGTACCTGGTGGAGACGGAGCCGGACCGCAAGGAAGAGTTGCATCACTACCTGGACATCCAGGAGGGTGCACTCGGCCAGTCGCAGGGCAGTCTCTCGACGAACCCGGCCACTTCCGAAGCGCTGGCGATCCTCGCCGGCGGCGGCATCGAGCACCTCGACGAAGGCATGCAGAAGGTCATGATCATGCGCAAGAAGCAGATCAATGAGTACATGCACCGTCTCGAGGTCATCGGACTGGGCGACCGCCGCGAGCGGATGGCCCCCAACATGAAGATCTTCCTGGAAGACTAAACATGGAACTATCAGCACTTACCAAGGCCCGGGCTGCAGAGCTCGGGTGGACCCCGGAGTTCGTTGCGCGCCTCGAATCGTCGACGGCTGTGAGTGAACGGGCGATTGAAAACATCGTGCGGATGCACATCACGGAAGAGCGCGCGGCCAAGTACGTGGACGTGATCGAGGCAAACCCGGACGCACCGTACTCGAAGTTCACGTTCAAGTTCGCAAACCCGCCGACTGAGATGGGCATCTTTGCAAAGCCGGGCCCGCACGGGCTGGGCTCGACGGAGATCAACATCGGCACGTACGGCCATGTGCCCGACGTGTGGCCGTACGAGAACGACACGCCGCTGGGCTCCAAGCCGCAGCCTGGCGCCTACATCCCCGGCCCTTACCACGTCATTCAGAAGGCCGAAGTGTGGGCCGATGGCGTCGACCAGCTTTACGACCGCGCGATCCGCGAGCGGTGGGCAGCCGCGACCGATATCAAGTGGGCGGAGCTCGAAGAGCAGCCCGACGAGATGGAGCGTGCCGTCTGTCAGATCTGCACCGTGTTCGCACAGCACGGCCTTGCGGAATCGAAGATCATCGCGTCGTGGATGGAGAAGATCGCGTACGGCTTCCACGACATGAAGAACTTCATGTCGACGCACGTATACGACAGCGACCGCAAGGTTGAGGTGCTCCGCAAGCGCGCGCTCTCGAACGGAGGCGGCCTGGGCCAGATGGGGCTGGGTACGCTGTACCGCGCGTGGTTCGGCGCTGCCAAAGTGACCGACTACCTCACCGCGATCGATGTCGTCTATAAGCAGTACGAAATCGTGTTGTTCGAACTGCTCGCGGAGAAGCTGCCCCTGGCGGTCGACCGCGATATCTTCGCGCGGCTCGCGAAAGACTCGCGCCGCCACGCGGAGTTCGGGCTCAAACACCTCGAGTACTACATCCACTACTACCCGAATGGGCAGGAGTTTGCCGGTCACTTCCTGAACAAGGCGGAATCGGCGCTCGCGGATGAGCTGAACCACAGCCATGTGGAGACGGGCGCGATTACCGTCGCCCTCGCGGGTGGCGTGGAGAACCTGCAGAAGGGCCAGGCGCTCGTGCGCGACCTTCGTGCGGCACAGCTTCGGGGCTACCTCGAGGCGCTCGACTCGATTGGCATCGACCGGGCGCGGATGGTGAACCCGGGACTCGTCTCGCTCACGCAGGAGCCGGTCACGGCTTAGTCCGCATCGCTCATCACACCATCGCAGAGGCCCGGCCAGTTTGGCCGGGCCTCTCTGTGTGCAACGGCTCAACCGGGAGTCATGCGACCTGACACAATCGCGTGCCGGGTCGCGGGCGGCTGAGCTCGGGTTCGCTCAGGCGAGTTTTTGAGCCCCCTCGCACAGCCCCTCCCCTCTGGGCGTAGAATGCCACCGTGGGCGGGACGAGCGGATGACGTTGGGCGCTGCCAGTTCAGGAGGAGATTGATGACCACCGCAAGCGAGACCGGCCTTCCTTTCAACGAGGTCTACCAGCCCCCGGCGCGCGTCGCCGATGGCGCCATGGTTGCCTCGATGGACCAGTACCGGGCTCTCTACGAGCGCAGCATGAGCGACCCCGACGGGTTCTGGCGCGAAATGGCCGATAAGTACATCAACTGGCTTGCGCCCTACCAAAAAGTCCACGAAGAAGACCTCTCGAAGGGCCACATTCGCTGGTTCGAAGGCGGCAAACTCAACGTCGCCGCCAACTGCGTCGACCGCCACCTTGCAGGCCGCGGCGAAAAGACGGCCATCCTCTGGGAAGGCGACGAGCCCGGCAACAACCGCCGCATCTCCTACCGCGAACTGCACGAGAGCGTGAACAAACTCGCCAATGCGCTCAAGCACCGCGGCATCAAGAAGGGCGACCGCGTCGCGATCTACATGGGCATGGTCCCCGAACTCGCCGTGGCCATGCTGGCGTGCGCACGTATCGGCGTCATCCATTCCGTCATCTTCGGCGGCTTCAGCGCACGGTCGATCCGGGACCGTGTCGACGACTCGGCCTGCCGGGCGATCATCACGCAGGACGAAGGCAAGCGCGGCGGGCGCACCGTGCCACTCAAGGAAAACGTCGACGAGGCGCTGGCCGAGCCCGGCCACACCATCGAATTCGCGATCGTGTACCGCCACACGGGCGCCGATGTCCACATGGAGCCGGGACGCGACTTTTCCTGGAACGACGTTGTCGAAAGCGAATCCCCTGATTGCGACCCGGAGCCGATGGACGCCGAGGACCCGCTCTTCATCCTCTACACGTCCGGGTCCACGGGGAAACCGAAAGGCGTCGTGCATACACAGGCCGGCTACCTGCTGTGGGTGATGGTGACTCACCGTTATGTCTTCGACCTCCGTGACGACGACGTCTATTGCTGCGCGGCGGATGTCGGCTGGATTACGGGTCACAGCTACATCGTCTATGGCCCGCTCGGCAACGGCGCCACGAGCGTCATGTTCGAATCGATCCCTTCGTACCCGGACAGCGGCCGCTACTGGGACATGGTCGATAGGCTTGGCATCACCACGCTCTATACCGCGCCGACGGCGATCCGTGCCCTCATGCGGGATGGCGATGAGCCTGTGAAGCGCTACAGCCGCAAATCGCTTCGCATCATTGGCTCGGTCGGCGAGCCTATCAATCCCGAGGCATGGCGCTGGTACTACAACGTCGTCGGCGAGCGCCGCTGCGCGGTCGTCGATACCTACTGGCAGACCGAAACGGCAGGCCACATGATTACGGGCCTCCCCGGCGCCATCCCCATGAAGCCGGGATCGGGATCGCTGCCGTTCTTCGGCGTCAAACCGAGCCTTGTGAGCGAGGAAGGGGCGACCATCGAGGGCAACGGCGTCTCTGGCCGTCTCTGCTTCGACCAGTCATGGCCGGGGATGATGCGCACGATCTATGGCGACCACGAACGTTTCATGCAGACGTACCTGAGCATGTACCCCGGACGCTACTTCACCGGTGATGGCTGCACGCGCGACCAGGACGGCTACTACTGGATCACGGGCCGCGTGGATGATGTGCTGAACGTCGCCGGCCACCGCATCGGGACGGCCGAGGTGGAAGGCGCGCTCGTCCTTCACCCGTCGGCAGCGGAAGCGGCTGTAGTGGGCTTCCCGCACGATGTTAAGGGGACGGGCCTCCACGCCTATGTGACGCTGAACGCCGGCATGAAGGGTTCTCCCGCGCTGGCGCAGGAGTTGCGCAACTCTGTCCGGAAGGAGATTGGCCCTATCGCCACTCCGGACCGCATCCAGTTCGTCGAAGGCCTGCCTAAGACTCGCTCAGGCAAGATCATGCGCCGCATCCTGCGCAAGATCGCCGAAGGCGACCCGGATAACGTCGGCGATGTCACCACGCTCGCCGATCCGGCTGTCGTGGAAGACATTAAGGCGGGCGCAGGCACCACAGAGTAGGGAGGCTCGCGCAGGGTAGCCTCCCGCCGCACGGGGAATCGCGTGAGCGGTTCTACTTCTTCGGGGCGCTCTTTTTCGTCGAACGCTTGCCAGCGGCCGGCGATGGCAGGGCCTCGGGCTGTACGGCAGGGGCGATGCCGTTGGCCGGCAGCACGAACCCGAGGTGGCCGTGGCCCTCGTCCCCTTCCGGGTGGATCTCCACGCGGTAGATCGTCTGATAGGGCAGGAAGAGTTCCATCACGTGCGGGTGATCCTCGCGTGATGCCTGTACGGCGACCCAACTATCCGTCACCCCGGAGATGCCGACGATGTGGTGCAGTGTCCCGTCGATCGTAGCGACCTGCACCTGTGGGGACGTGCAATTCGACTGCTCGCAATAGGCCTTCACTGCCTGGGGAAGGATGCGCTCGAAGAACTGGCGGTCGAACGGTATGCCTCCCGGCGCAGCACCCGCCTGCGCTGGCGGCATCACCCCGGGCGGCAAATAGATCACGTTAGCTGGCATCGTCATGCGCATAGTAGGCCCTAACGCGGCCCCCAAGGCAAGTGAGCGTGCCGCATCGGCCCAGGAGTGCGCGTCCGCCCCGTGCGAAATCTCTCACTTGACGCTGCCCGGCAGCGGCTTAGGCTTGCTCCATACACCAGTCTCAATCGGAGCCACGTTCGATGGTCCGCGGATGGATCCTTGTACAGACGGAACCGGGGCGCGCCCGCCCCATTTGCGATGCCCTCGTGGGCTTCGATTCGGATGGCGTGCGCATCCTCACGGCCGATACGGTCACCGGCCCACACGACATTATCGTCCACGTCGAAGCGCCGAACGTTGATGCCCTCTCGAGTGCCGTCGGCCTTGCCATCGGTGATGCTCCCGGGATCGAACACATCACGACCTGCGTGGCCATGGACTAGCGCGGCCTGACCGCCACACCATAGATATTCGGAAGCCCGTGGAGCACCGTCCGCCGCATACCATCGGTCGTGAACCCCGCCCGCTCGATCGCCTGCGCAGTCTGGCGGTTCGGGTGGCAATTCGCGGCGAATAGCCGCCAGGCGGGGGTGAGGAGATCGAACACCCGGCCCTTCATTCCATCGGGCCGCACATGCTCCACGTAGTGGAACTCCCCGCCGGGGCGCAGCACACGGAATATCTCGGCGAGCGCCGCGGGCTGGTCATCCACGCTACACAGGACGAACGTCGCCAGGATCGAATCGAACGATGCGTCATCGAAGGCCAGGGCTTCGGCGCGTGCCTCGCCCAGCACGAATCCGCCGCCTCGTGCTTGCGCGTTGGCAGCGGCGCGGCGGCGCATGTGGGGGTCTGGCTCGACGCCCGTGTACGAAACCCCGGGCGGGAGGAACTCCCAGTTCGCACCCGTGCCCGCGCCAACCTCGAGCACATTGCCTCGCACGCCGCCCACGACCTGGCGCCGCACGTCGCGCATGTGTGCATCCTCGCGCCGCGAAGCAGAATCCCATAAGGCCGCGAACATGCGGTGGCCACGCGCCATAACTGCATTCTAGGGCAGTCCAGCCGTCCTCGTTCCACGCTTCGCTGTTTGACTCGGCACTCGCTGCTTGCTACTCGGTACAATGCGGCCATGCCCGCCGCGACTGCTGCCTCGTTCGAACTGATCCGCGGCATCGCCCGTGATCTCGGAAGCGCCACATCCGTGCGCGAGGGCACGGGGCGCGCCATGACAACGCTCGGAGAGGCACTCCAAACGCGGACTGTGCTGCTCTACGCGCGCCGCTTGCAGAGCGACGAGCCGCCCCTCATCTTCGCTGCTGGCCTGAGCGATGACATGATCGGACGCCTCTCGCGCGACGATGCCGACCCGCAACTCACGCAGTCCATGGAAGCCATCGTGGACGTCATCGCCGTGGCAGGACGTGTCCGCTATTCCGACCTCCGCGGCGGCTTCTGGGAACGCGATGAGGGGCTCCAGACGGCAGCCCACATCCCCATTCATTCCGGCAGCGACGCCGTCGGCGAGATGATCTTCGCGTGGCCCACGCCGCGCAAACTCAACAAACGCGAACTCGACCTCTGCGAAACGGCCGCGTGGCTCGTGGGCATGGCTCTGCGGCAGGCGGGACTCGTGACTCGGGCGACCGAAGGCGCCGCCCTTCGCGAACGCGCGCGCCTCGCCCGCGAAATCCACGATTCGGTGACACAGACGGTCACCGCCGCCGTGCTCAATATCGAAGCGGCAGACCGCGCCATGGAGACCGACCCCGCACAGGCCCGGCACGCGCTCGGTATCGCCAAGCAACTCGGCCGCGAGAGCCTCGTCGCCCTGCGCCGGTCGATCTGGGACCTGCGCGCCGCGATGAACCGTGGCAAGACATTCGAGTCCGTGCTCAACGATGCCTGCGAGCCTCTCCGCGCGGACGGCATTCACTGCAGCGTGGAGGTGCGCGGCACAGGCGAAGGCATCACGGCCGAACAACGTGCGGCTGCCGCTTCCGTCGCGAAAGAAGCGCTCACGAATGTCCATCGGCACGCACACGCCAGTACTGTCGAGATCGTGGTCAATTTCGCGCCGGGCGGCCTCGCGCTGACCGTGACAGATGACGGGGAAGGCATGACAACGCCCATCTCCGAGACATCGTTTGGTATCCTTGGTATGCGCGAACGTGCCGCCTCGGCCGGCGGCGACCTGCGCCTGTCGAGTTACCCCGGCCACGGGACGCGCGTGGAGGCCCACTTTCCGAATGCCTGAGGAACCCGGCCAACAGCGGCGTATCCGCGTCTTCATCTGCGACGACCATGTCATCGTGCGTGAGGGCCTGAAACGTCTGATCGAGACTGCGGGCGATATGGAAGTCGCGGGCGAGGCGGCCGGCGCTACTGAAACACTCGAACGCCTGGGGCCTTCCGGCGCCCAGGTCGTCCTCATGGATATCCGCCTGCCGGACATCGATGGTGTCCAGGCCACGGCGGCGATCCGAGAGGCGTTTCCCGATGTCCGCGTCCTCGCACTCTCAACCTTCATGGACGATGACCTCATTTTCGGCGCTATCCACGCCGGCGCCAGCGGCTACCTCGCAAAAGACGTCGAACCCGAACGCCTCTTCGATGCGCTCCGCGCCGTCGCCAGCAACAAACCGATCATGAGCGGCGAGGTCGTCAACCGCGTCATCCAGCGCATCCTCTCGAGCGAGGCCCCGGCCGCGGCCACGCCGAGTGCGATCGACCAACTCACGCCGCAGGAGCGCATCATCCTCGGCCTCCTCGCTGAAGGAATGAGCAACCAGGCCATGGCGGACCACCTCGTCGTCTCGGTGAAGACCGTGAAGTCCCACCTCAGCAACATCTTCGGGAAGCTCGGCGTCCATACGCGCTCCCAGGCGGTTGTCCGCTACATGCGGGCCCAGCAGGAAGCTGCGAAACACACCGGGACGTGAGCACTCACCCGAAGTTGTGGCTGGCGGGCTCCGCAATCAACCCCGGGACGGGGCACGCTTTGAAGCTGCTCGCGATGATGTTCGGCAGGCCGCTCTTCTCGTTATCGATCTTTCCCCGCACCACCACGAACGGCGTAGCCCGCACCAACTCGCGCTGGCGGCCGGCCAACCCCGGGTAGACCACCACGTTCGCCAGCCCGAACTCGTCCTCGAGCAGCATGAAGATCACCCCGCTCGCCGTCGATGGCCGCTGGCGTGTCACCACCATGCCCGCCATTTCCACTTCCATCCCTTGCTCCAGCCGGTTGGCGTTGTTCACGCCGCCAAGTTGCAGGCTCGAAATCATCCCTTCGTGCAGCAGCGGCCGTACGAGCGACATTGGATGGCGGCCCGGGCTGAGGCCCATACGGTCGAAATCCCACGCCAGCTCCTCCCACGAAGACAGTTGCCGCAGTGAAACCATGTCGTGCTCCAC
>JAFKFP010000399.1 GCA_017308185.1 bacterium
GCGGAGGCGGCTCGCCAGGCGATCACCGAGACCGCTGAGCGTGAGCGGAGGCGGTCGGGGCTCGCGGCGGAGGTTGCCAGGCTCGCGGACGACCCAGACGACCGCCTGGCGCGCGGGCGCGTGATGGCCGACATGGATGTAATTGCCGCCGAGTGGCCTGAGTGACGCGCGGCGATGTCTACCGGGTGCGGTTGCCTCGGCGCGGCGGTCATGAGCAGCACGGGGCTCGCTATGCCGTACTCGTCCAGGCAGATGAGCTTCTCGGGCTTTCCACGGTGCTCGTCGCTCCTACCTCCCAGAGCGTGCGGGCGGCGAGCTTCCGGCCCGAGGTTGAGATCGCCGGTCAGCCGACGCGGGTGATGGTGGAGCAACTGCGCGCGCTGGACGTGCGTCGCCTCGATGACCTCGAAGGACACCTGAGCGCGAGCGAGATGCGAGGCGTGGACGAAGCCCTCTCATTGGTTCTTGCCCTGTCCTGAAGAGAACCTCCCACAGTGGCCCCGGAAATCCACATCTGACCGCGAACCCTCAACGGATAGGTGCTACTTATAAGTCTGTAGAGGTAAACGTGTCGATGCGGGACTGTCCGGGCGCGAATGGCGGACGATCTTCAGCGGACTCTTGGGAAGAATCTGCGCGGCTTTCGGGAAGCGGAAGACCTGAGCCAGGAGGCGTTCGCGGAGGTGCTCGGGGTGCACCGCACTTATATGGGGGCGCTGGAGCGGGGCGAGCGCAACGTCAGTCTGCGGTCGGTCGAAAAGATCGCCGGCACGCTGAAGATCGAGCCGCTGCTGTTGCTCAGCGAGCCCGGCCGGCCGGGCTGACGGGCGCACCGTCCGTGGCGTGCGCACTGTCCGCGAGGGTCGGCTCGGGCCCGCGCCGCGCTGCTAGTGCTTCGCGGCGATGACGACCCGGGCGCCGCGGGCGGGGATCATCGTCACGTTGCGGTGCATGGCGCGCTCGGGGGCCGGGCGGTCCGCCACCAGGTCGAGGCGGCGCGCCATCGCGGTGAGGACGACGCGTTGCTCGGCCATCGCCAGGGCGGCGCCGAGGCAGCGGCGTATTCCTCCGCCGAAGGGGATCCAGTCGTAGGTGCCGGGTTTGCGGCCTCCAAGGAAGCGCTCGGGGCGGAAGGCGAAGGGGTCGGGGTACACGTCCTCGCGGTGGTGGACGAGGAGGATCGACATCGCGATCGCGGTGCCGGGCTCGACGCCGTAGTCGCCGAGGCGCCAGGGGACCTGGACGCGGCGGCCGATGATCGGGATCACCGGGCGATTGCGCATCGTCTCGGTGATGGTCGCCTCGACGCGCTCCTCGGCGGTCTCGCCGTCGACTCCGGTGCCGCGGCGCACCGCCTCGACCAGCGCCGCGTGCGGCTCGGGGTTGCGGGTGAGGCGCTCCCACGCCCAGGAGAGGGAGTTGGCGGTGG
>JAFKFP010000275.1 GCA_017308185.1 bacterium
GTCAGTCCTCGACGACCTCAATGAAGTCCAGCGGCGCGCGGTTTCGCACGGCAATGGTGCCGTGCTTATCCTCGCGGGGCCCGGCAGCGGCAAGACACGCGTTATCACCCATCGCATCGCGTACCTCGTGAGGGAAGAGCGCATCGCACCGTGGCGCATCCTCGCGGTGACGTTCACGAACAAGGCGGCGCGCGAGATGCGCGAGCGCTGCGCCGAGTTGCTGGGCGACGACGCGGCGAGCCTTCACCTTGGGACGTTCCACTCGATGTGCGCGCGGTGGTTGCGGGCCGATGGGGCAGCGATTGGGATAGACCCGAAGTTCGTGATCTACGATGACGCCGACCAACTGGCGCTCATGAAGCGGATCGTCGAGGAGCTTCGATTGGACTCGCGCCGGTTCTCGCCGCGCGCGTTGCTGTCCGCGATCTCTTCGGCGAAGAACGAGATGGTTGGGCCGGATGCCTACGCGGCGACAGTGAAAACATACCCGGAAGAGGTAGTGGCGAAAGCATACCGGCGGTACAACGAGCGGCTCCGCGCGTCTTCGGCGCTCGACTTCGACGACCTGCTCCTTGAGGCAGTGAGGCTCTTTGAAGATTCGCCGGAGGCCCTCCAAAAGTACGCAGGCCGCTACCGGCATGTGCTGGTAGATGAGTTCCAGGACACGAACGCGGCACAGTACGCGCTGGCGCGGCAGCTTGCATCCGTGCATGGCAACATCACGGTTGTCGGTGACCCTGACCAGAGCATCTACTCCTGGCGTGCGGCCGATATTCGCAATGTCGCCTATTTCGAACGCGATTTCCCGGATTGCACGATCTACCTGCTCGAACAGAACTACCGGTCGACGCGCGCGGTGCTGGCCGCCGCCGACGCTGTCATAGGGCGCAATCCCGACCGGAAGCCACGCACCCTCTGGACAGAGCGCGATGGCGGCGACCTGATCACGACGTACGACGCCTACAGCGATGAGGAAGAGGGCGAGACCATCGCGGGCGAGATCAACGGCCTGACGAACGCGGGCCGAGCACTGAGCGACATCGCGATTATGTACCGTACAAACGCCCAGTCGCGCGCGATAGAAGACGCGCTCGTGCGGCGGCGCATCCCATACCGGATTATCGGCGGCGTGCGCTTCTACCAGCGCAAGGAGATCAAGGACCTGTTGGCTTACCTGCGCGTTGTGCATAACCCGCGCGATGAAGCGAGCATGACGCGCATCATCAACGTGCCACCGCGCGGCATCGGACAGACGTCGCTCCAGCGACTGCGGGACCATGCGGCAGCAATGCAGGTTTCACTGTGGGAGGCGTGCGTGGCGGCCGCACAGGGCTCTGTCCCGGGTGTGCAGGGCCGGGCGGCATCGGCGATTGGCTCGTTCACGGAGATCATCGCGGGCATCTCGCTCGTGGCCGATGGGCCGCTGGCGGGAGTGCTCGACAAGACGCTCGCGACAACCGGCTATATGAAATACCTGCAGGACAGCCTCCAGGAGACGGAGGAGCGGCTGGAGAATGTCCTGCAGTTGCGTTCGCTCATGGAGCAGTACGAAGACGTGGGGGACGAGCAGGGCGATCTCGCCGCGTTCCTGACGGATGTGGCGCTGGTGGCGGACGTGGATGAGTTGCAGGAGGGACGCGACGCCGTGACGCTGATCACCCTGCATGCGGCAAAAGGGCTGGAGTTTCCGGTCGTTTTCATGGCAGGCATGGAGGAAGGGATACTCCCCCATATCCGGTCGTTCGATGACCCGCGCCAGATGGAAGAAGAGCGGCGGCTCGCGTACGTAGGCATCACGCGCGCGATGGACCTGCTGTACCTCACGCGTGCATACCGGCGTTTCAGCATGGGCGCCTCGATGGCGAACCCTGCATCGCGGTTCCTCGGCGATATCCCGGACGAACTGAAGCGCCCACTTGGCAGCTCGCGAAACTACATGGATGCCGTTGTGGCGCCGTCCGCCGCCCCGGAAGTCACAGAAGCGGAGGGAGCGGCGTTCTCACCGGGAGAGCGCGTGCAGCACCAGAAGTTCGGCGCAGGCACGGTCATCAGTACAGCGCCAAATGGCGGCGACGTCGAAGTCGTGGTGGATTTCGACAACGCTGGCGTGCGGCGTTTGCTCCAGACGTATGCGCGGCTGGTGGCCGCGACATGACGGGGCTGTTTCTCTTCCCAACCTCTGGCGCGGAGTGGCGCACCTGGCTTTCGAACGAGGGGGCCGCCATCGGCACCATCGTTGTCGTCCTCGTCATCGCATGGATCGTGGTCCGGGTGGTGGCGCTGCGACTATTGCGGAGGGTCGTGCGACGGGCCGCCGAGGCACGACACCAGGACCCGGACCTCGCTGAGCGCCGCACCGAAACCCTCGTGAGTGCGTTGAACTGGGGCATCGGGGTCATCCTCGTGTTCGTAGGAGCGGTCATCATCCTGGGCAAGCTGGGGCTGAACGTGAGCGCGCTCATTGCGAGCGCCGGTATCGCCGGGCTGGCACTCACCCTCGGCGCCCAGGCTTTCGTGCGAGACCTCATCAATGGCACGTTCATCCTTGCCGAGAACCAGTACGGCGTTGGCGACATCGTGACCATCGCGGGCGTCACGGGGCAGGTCATCGACCTCAACCCGCGCCGCACCGTGCTGCGCGACGACGATGGCGCCGTCCATACGATTCCGAACGGCACGGTGACCGTCGCCACAAACCTGACGCGCGACTTCAGCCGCATCAACCTGCTCATTTCGGTGACCTACGCCGAGGACATCCAGCACGCGATCGACGTCATCGACGACGAGTGTCGCAAGTTCCACAACGAATGGGCCGGCGACTTCCTCAGCGACCTCGACGTTGACCGCGTGGAGGACGTGACTGCCACGGGCGCCAACCTGCGCGTCCGCGCCGATGTCCGCATCTTTCGCCAGTGGGACCTGACCGCGCAGTTACGCACACGGCTCCTACGCCGTCTGGCAAGCGAAGGGATCGCCATGCCCTATCCGAAGCGGGAGGCCGTTGACAAGGGCGGCGAGGCCGCCAGGGCTTAAGACGGCCGCTTGGGCACCATCACCTTGCGCTTGAAGTAACAGACCTCTTCGCCGCGCTGGTTCACGCCCCGGGTCTCCACGGTGACGATGCCGCGGTCGCCGCTCGAGGTCTCGCGCTTTTCGAGGACGGTGGTCTCGGCGCGGATGGTATCGCCGTGGAACGTCGGCTTGGAGTGCTTGAGCAATTCGACCTCGAGGTTCGCGATGGCCTTGCCAGAGACGTCCGGCACGCTCATACCGAGCACCAGCGAATAGACGAAGTTGCCAACCACGACGTTCTGCTTGAAGTGCGTCTCTTCCTCGGCGTACCAGCGGTCAGAGTGGAGGGGGTGGTGGTTCATGGTCATGTCGCAGAAGAGGTGGTCTTCCGCTTCCGTAATCGTCTTGCTCGGCCAGTGCTTGTACACATCACCCGGCTCGAACTCCTCGTAGTAGCGGCCGAACTTGTCGCGGCCATCATAAATGGTCATCTCTTGTGCTCCTCGTGGACCTGGTGGGCTGTGCGGCGTCGCCCGCTCCCTCACGGTCGCGGTACTGTGGGCCAGGTCGCCCTAGATGGGATACTCCTTGACCAGTTGCCGGGCGATCACGATCTTCTGGATGTCGCTGGTGCCCTCAGCGATGATCATGAGCGGTGCATCGCGGTAGTAGCGTTCGAGTGGCAACTCCTTGCTGTAGCTCACGCCGCCGTGGATCCGCATCGCATCCAGCGCTACTTCTTGCGCCATCTCCGTCGCGAAGAGCTTCGCGATGCCGGCATCGAGGTCGCTGCGTTCGCCCGCGTCCTTCTTTCGCGCGGCGTCGAGCGTGAGCAGGCGCCCGGCGCGGATCTTGACCGCCATCTCGGCGAGCCGGATCTGCTGCGCCTGGTGCTGGAAGATGGGGACGCCGAACGCCTCGCGCTTCTGGGCGTAGCGGATGGCGTCATCGAAAGCGGCCTGCGCGAGCCCAACGCCGCGGCTGGCGACGTTGATGCGTCCGACTTCGAGCGCGGACATGATGTGCTGGAAGCCATGGCCCTCCTCGCCGCCCAGCACCGCGGTCGAGGGCACGCGGGCGTCATCGAAGGCGAGTTCCGTCGTCTCGACGCCTTTATAGCCGAGCTTGTCGAACTTCTTGCCCTTCGTGAAGCCGGGGGTGTCGTGGTCGACGAGGAAGGCGGTGATGCCCTTATGACGTGGCTGCGCGGTGGGGTCGGTTTTCGCCATGAGCAAGTAGACGCCGGCACGGTGGCCGTTCGTGACCCACATCTTCTGGCCGTTGATGACGTAATCGTCGCCATCGCGGCGGGCAGTGGTCTTGATCGCCTGCGCGTCGGACCCGGCGTCAGGTTCAGTGATGGTGAGCGCGCAGCGGATGGCGGGTTCGACCAGCAGTGGCAGGTAGTGGTTTTTCTGCTCGTCGGTGCCGTATTCGCTGATGGCGTACCCGACGAGCACGTGGGTGTTGATGATGCCCGCGAGGCTCATCCAGCCGCGCGCCAGTTCGATGCAGACGCCGGAGTAGCACTCGAACGAGAGGTCCAGGCCGCCGTATTGCTCGGGTATCTTGATGCCGAACAGGCCCATATCGGACATGCCCTTGAGGAGCGGCTCGGGAAACTCGTCGGCGTGCTCGAAGTCTGAGGCGACGGGTTTGACCTCTTTATCGACCCAGACGCCCACGTTGTTCACGATCTCTCGTGCGATGGGGTCGTTGATATCGGCGGCGAAATCTCTTGCCATGGGCGGCGCACTCCCTTGCTCTTGCTGCGTGGTGACGATGGTGTGGGGACAGTATCGGGCGGCGGGGGGATAGGGGCATCCGAACGCGCTGCGGCCTATCGCCCGGCGGCGGGGATCATCGGATCGGAGTAACTGCAATGCACGCTACACATCGGCCGTGGGCCAGTTGAGCCGGACGAACGCTCCCTGCCGGTACCGTGGGCGTACGCAGTTTCGTGAAGGGAGGCCGTGCACCGTTGGCCGCGCTGGCCGTGATTCTCCTGCTCATCCTCCTGTTTGGCGGCCTGGGCATCTTCGTGGCGAAGGCGTTCTTCATCGTGCTTGTCGTGTTGGCGGTGATCGCGATGGCGGCGGGCGCGGTGTACATCAGGCGCTGAACGGAACCGACGGCCCGATGAGACTGTATGAACTGGCAAGAGATCTTTGGGACAAACTGGGGCAACGTAGGGGAGGTGATGCTACGGGGTACCGTCACGTACATCGCCATCCTCGTCATCCTGCGTGTGGCCCGGCGCGAATCAGGGACGTTCAGTATCCCGGACCTGATTGTGATCGTTGTTGTTGCAGATGCGGCGCAGAATGCGATGGCCGGGCAGTACAACTCAGTAACCGAGGGCGTCATCCTTGTGGTCACGATTGTGGGGTGGTCGTTTGTGATGGATTTCCTGTCCTACCGGTGGGACGCGTTTCAGCGCGTACTGACCCCGGCCGCCGTAGTCCTGGTGCGCGACGGCCAGCCCATTCGGCGGAATTTGCGGCAGAACCTGATAACGATGGACGAATTAGAGGCGCAGCTGCGCGCGAACGGTCTCGAATCTCTCGATGACGTAAAGCGTGCAACGCTTGAATCGGACGGCGCCATCAGCGTCGTCCCACTCGACGGAGACTCCTCGCACTCACGGCGCAACGTGCGGCACGGGGTGTAGTGGGGTGAGCTTCGGCCACGCGCAACTCATCCCCGAGGCAAACAGGACGGCCGTCGCTGCGATTGGCAGCTGCGACCGCCCAATGCCATGCATCGGCTTCCCTACTTCGCGCCCTGGCCCTCGCTCGTCGCGCCGACGAGGATGGCCATGTTGCCATCGGGATGCCGGTTTTCGTACATGAGCTGATGGCACGCGGCGGTCTCGTCGAACGAGAACACCTTGGACAGGCACGGGTCGATCTTGCCCGCGAGGACGAGGTCGTTGAAGGCGTTGGCCTGTTCGTCGTTCGCGAAGTGGGAGCCCTGGAGGCGCTTCTGACGGATCCAGAGGTAGCGAAGGTCGACATCGGCGTTGAAGCCCGTGGTACCCGCGCACACTACGACCATGCCGCCGGTGGCGGCGACGAATGTCGAGGTCGGGATCGTGCCCTGGCCGGGGTGTTCGAACACGACCTTCGGGTTGACGCGCTCGCCGACCACGTCCCAGATGGCTTTGCCGAAGGCGCGGGCACCGGCCGTGAACGCGTTCATGGCCTCGGTGTCTTCCCAGTCAGGGAGGCGGCCCCAGTGCTCAAAGTTCTTGCGGTTGATGGAGCCGACAGAGCCCATGCGCTTGCAGAAATCAAACTTCGCTTCGTTCGAGACGACGGTAACCGGGCGTGCGCCAGCGATTGCAGCGAGCTGTGTGGCCATCGAGCCGAGGCCGCCTGCTCCGCCCCAAACGAGGACGACATCGCCTTCCTTGACGGTGTGCGGCGGCCACCCAAAGAGCATGCGATAGGCGGTGGCGCCGACGAGGGTGGGCGCGGCGGCGGCTTCCCACGTGAGATGCTTCGCCTTGGGCATGACCTGGTGGGACTGCAGGCGGGTGAACTGCGCGAAGGAGCCCCACGTCGTCTCGTAACCCCAGATGCGGAAGCTGGGGCTGAACATCGGGTCTTCGCCGGAAAGCACTTCCGGCGCGTTGATATCCCATGTGCCACAGTGCGCCACGACTTCGTCGCCGATCTCGACGTTCTTCACGTTGGCGCCCTTCGCCCAGACGATGCCGGATGCATCGGAGCCGCCGATGTGGTGGTCGTCGGGGTCACCGGTGCGGGTGCGCGCGCCGATCGTGTCGACGGGCGAGCCGAGGCCGGCCCAGATGTTGTTGTAGTTCACGCCCGCGGCCATCACGTACACAAGGACGTCATCGGGGCCGAGTTCGGGCGTGTGGATGACCTCACGCTGGAACGCCTGCATGGGGCCGCCAAAACGCGATTGACGAATTACCTGCGCGTGCATTTTCGGGGGCACGTAGCCAAGTGGTGGCATTTCGCCGAGGTCATAGAGGTCTTTTCGGGTGTCGGTCTCAGTGGGCATACGGCTCCTCGGGGACGAACGTAAGAATGGTGTCGTGGGCGCAATTGTATCGCGGGGCCATAGGTGGGTCACGCAGTATCCCGCGGTAGATATAGCGGAACGCTATAGATGCGCCACCGGCATGTCGGCGCCCGCAGCAGCGCTCCTGTAGCAGGCGTCGACGATGCGATGGGCCGCGATGGCCGTGTGGAAGCCAGGGTGCGCGGGTGTCCCCGTGAACACGGAGCGCAAGAAGCCGTAGTCCGAGGCCATGCCGCGGCGCGCGAGGAGCATCTCTTCTTCGCTGGCGCCGGTGGCCTGCTGGTAGCGCTGCCACACCTCCTCTGCATCCATGATGTGCTCCTCGCCTGTGCGTCCCTGCCAGTGGATGGGGCCGATAAAATCGTGGTCAGTCGCGAAGTAACCGCCTTCGAAGAAGACTTCGAGCCGCCGTGTGGACGGGCGGTCGTCGCAGGCGTGCCAGACAGACGACAGCGTTGTCTGGTGGCCTGCCTGGTGCTGGAAGGTCACCAAAGCCACATCTTCGATGCCTTCGTGCCCCGCCGTGTTACGGGTGTGGCAGCGCACAGCGGCGACTTCACCGAAGAGCCAGCGGAAGAGGTCGACGTCATGGATTGAATGTTCGAGGAGCGTGCCGCCGCCCGCGCGCTCAAAGTCGCCGCGCCAGGTGCTCGCATATTGGCCGCGGATGGGGAAGAACTGGTCATCGCGCAGGTGGGCGGTAAGGAATGGGCCGAGGCCCTCTTCCTGCATGAGCGCGTGGATGACTGTGAAGACCGGGGAGTAGCGCAGGACCAGGCCGACCTGGTTGACGACGCCAGCCGCGTCGACGGCGGCAGCCATGCGTTCCACCTCGGTCAGCGTCTTCGCCAGGGGCTTTTCACAAAAGATGGCCAGCCCCCGGGCAGCGGCTTCGAGGACCAACGCAGGGTGCTCGGCGGTTTCCGTGCAGATGTACACGGCAGTAAGCCCGGGGACGTCGAACACGCGGGCGGGATCCTTCGTAGTGATGGGCGCGCCGGTAATCGCCGCAAAACCGGCCGCGCGATCGATGTCGCGATCGCAAACCGCGCGGTATTCGCCGGGGACAAGCTCGGAGCGCAGTACGCCCCGGACGTTTCGCGAGTGAAACTGGCCAATATGGCCACAGCCTATGAGGCCGATAACGGGCACGGGCACTTAGGCAACTTCCTTTACTGGGTGTGCCGCATTTTACGGCCTCCTTGCAGCCTGTTGGCGACTCGCGGCGCGCGCTCGGCAATACTCAGCGCGGTGGTGGGGCGGGCCACGAAGCGCGCAGTCCACGAGAGCGACGAAATATCTGGGGGCGCATTGATACGCTCTCGTGGGCCGCGCCCCATCGTGATTGGCCCGGTTGCCTGGTCGCAACGGGAAAGCGCGAGGCATATAGTGACCACCAACGTGACGGGATCGCGGGCCAGACACACGGAGGTGGCGCTCAAATGACCATTCCAGAGACGCTGTCGGTACCATCCGCCGCGGGCACGGCGATTGCCTGGCCGCGCGACCGGGTTATCCCACCGCAGGGCGAGGCGCTGCCGAACGGCACGCTCGTGGTTTCGGCCGACAGCCATGTGATGGAGACCTCAAACCTGTGGCGTGACCGGCTCCCATCGAAGTTCCAGGACCGCGCGCCGAAGCTCTGGTACG
>JAFKFP010000387.1 GCA_017308185.1 bacterium
CATCGCCGTCATGAACCTCGGCGAATTGCAGCAGGTCGGGCCGCCGCAGGAACTCTACGAGCGGCCGGCAAACGTGTTCGTCGCTGGCTTCATCGGCAGCCCCGCCATGAACCTGGTCGATGCCACCGTAGTCCAGGACGAGGGCGGCCTCGCTGTGGATGCCGGACCGTTCCGGCTTCCGGCCCCGCACTGGCGCGGAGCGCTCGCTGCGCGCATTGGCGCGAAGGTTGTCGTCGGGATCCGGCCCGAACAGATCGCCGCCGGGAAGCTCACCTCCGAGGACTCCGGCGTTGCGCTCGATGCCCGCGTCGAACTCGGCGAAGCGCTCGGCAACGAAACGATCGTCTACCTCGATATTGGCGGCATCCCGCTCGTTGCCCGCATCGATCCCAGGGTGCGCGTCGCCGCCGGTGAACAGCTGACGGTCGTGGTCGAGCTTGATGCACTGCACATCTTCGATGCAGAAACCACCGCCGCACTGCCACGCGAGCCGTAGGATGCCGCGGCGAGACCGTCTAGCTGTTCAGGCTTCCCTGCCGATATCCGGCAAGGTCCAGCGCTACATGCTTGAAACCGAGGTTCCTCAGGCGAGCAACCACTGCCTCACGATGCTGCGGCGCGAACACAATCGCCATCCCAGCCTCGTCGGTCTCGATACGCGCGACATCCCCGTGGTGCCGGACGCGCAACTGCCGCACCCCCAGCGCCCGCAGCATCGCCTCTGCGGCGCCGATCTGGTCGAGCGCTTCGACCGTCACCGCGTTCCCGTGAGGGATGCGGCTGGCGAGGCACGCCATCGCTGGCTTATCCCACGTTGGAAGGCCCAACAGGTGTGAGGCTTCCCGTATCTCGGCTTTTGTCCACCCCAACTCGAGCAACGGGCTGCGCACACCGTGCAACTCGGCGGCATGGCGTCCCGGACGCCAGTCGCCCACGTCATCCGCATTGGTGCCATCCACCACCACGGCGCCGTTCGCCTGCGCCGCAATTGCGCCCAGCACGCCGTACAGCTCGTCCTTGCAGTGGAAGCAGCGCATATTGCTGTTCGCGACGTAGTCGGGATTGTCCATCTCGTGTGTCGCGACACATTCGTAGCGGATGCCAATCTGCGCCGCCAGCGCAGCTGCTTCATCCCGTTCTGAAACTGCTACCGACGGCGAAAGCCCCGTTATCGCGACAGCCCGCGAGCCGAGCGCTTCGAATGCCATTGCCGCGAGGAAGGTAGAGTCGACGCCGCCACTGAACGCCACCACAACCTCGCCGTATTCCCGCAGCCGATCGATGAGGATGTCGTGTTTCGTTGGAGCTTTCATGTTTCCAATCGTAGCCCCGTTGTGTCCGGTCGGCGAACGATGTCTACTGCTCGGCGCCGGCTTCCCTGCGTACGGCCCCCGGGAGTTGCCATCGCCCTCCGTGCGTCTGC
>JAFKFP010000388.1 GCA_017308185.1 bacterium
ACCTTGCGCGGAAAGCCGCGAGGGGATTTCAGGATAACAGGTTCGGGAAACCGAACGTCGTTCATCACTTCCTCCGTTTCTTCTGATCGTCTTTTGCGAGCAAGCAACCGGATGTCGGCCGAAGGCTATTTTGAAGATGGTCAGGGTTGGCGGAAGTTCAAGATGGTAAGGCGTCCGTCGGATGGGGGTTGAACACAGTCTTCCGAATCTTCCGGCTCGATCAGTTCGATCAACTCCGCGACGCGTGTTCCCGGCAGCGGCCGGCCGTCGTTCATCAATGCCTCGTCACCATGCAGCCAGGCCCACGCTTCCCGCAACTCCTGCAGGGAGGCGCCGGTTCCCATGATGTCGGCGACCAAAGCCTCATCCGCGGGTCCGAGCACGGATACGATCTCCTGACGTGTCATCGGCATTGTCGCGTCCTCTCGAGGAGTGATGAAGGCTCTTCCTCCGGCCGCATAACGTGCCTCGGGCAAGGGACGTTCCACTAGTCGCGAAAAAGGGGGAGCAAACGCTCTTGACGCAACGGAAGTGAATTCACAAATCATTGTCGCCGGCGCCAAAGGGCCGGCGAATGGTCAAGGAGCGCCGCTTCTTGGCGCTCCTCGTACCCATGTTGCTCAAGGAGGATATGGCTATGAGAACCGCATTTGACTTTTCCCCGCTCTACCGGTCGAGCATCGGCTTCGACCGCATCGCCGACCTGCTCGAAAATGCTAGCCGGACGGCAAGTGCCGAGAACTGGCCGCCTTACGACATCAGCAAATCCGGCGAGGACGACTACCGCATCACCATGGCGGTGGCCGGGTTCTCGCAGGATGAACTGAACATCGTCCACGAGCCCAACATGCTCGTCGTGGCTGGCGAAAAGGCCGCCGAGGACAATGGCGACTATCTGCATAGGGGTATCGCCGGGCGTCCTTTCGAACGTCGCTTCGAACTCGCGGACCATGTGAAGGTGGTGGATGCCAGCCTCGCCAACGGCCTGCTTACCATCGACCTCAGGCGCGAACTTCCCGAGGAAATGAAGCCGCGCCGGATCGAGATTGCAAACGCGGACGCGTCGCCCAAGGCGAGGCCGAAGCGGATCGAAGCCGAGAAGCAGGCCGCCTGAAGCCATCCCGTTCGACGCACTTCGTGTCAGGCGCTGGGCGACAAGCCCGGCGCCGAGGGGAAAGCATTGTCAATCGAAGGAAGGAAAGGAGAAGAACAATGAGTGTGCGTGATCTAATTCCCTGGGGCCGGAACGACGGCAACCAGGTTCCGAGCGTCTTTCGTGACAGCGAGCGCGATCCGTTCCTGTCGCTGCATCGGGAGGTGAATCGCCTGTTCGATGATGTTTTCCGTGGCTTCGGTTCCGGCTTACCGTCGTTGGGCGGCGTTTCCGCCTTCGGCGGCAGCTGGCCGAGCGTCGAGATCTCC
>JAFKFP010000276.1 GCA_017308185.1 bacterium
TGGTACGGCTGGAGGGATTCGAACCCCCGACCCTCTGTTCCGAAGACAGATGCTCTATCCACTGAGCTACAGCCGCGTGTCGCGCTCGTGCTCATGGTATCGCTTCTGGCGGTTGTGGCACTGTGAAGGTCCGGGCGGCGTATGATTCCTCCATTCCCTGTTTCAGCGAAGGAGTTCACCGATGCCCTCGCCGATCGTCCATTTCCAGATAACGTCGCCGAACGCCGAGAAGACGGCACAGTTCTTGCGAGATGTGTTCGATTGGCAGCCGGGGGAGGGCAGGGCCGGCGCTGATACCTGGCTCGACACCGGCGCTTCACAAGTCGCCCCCAACGATATCTTCGTGAACGGCTCGCTTCGTTCGGGAGAGCCGAGCGTGGCTGCGACAACCATCGTGTACGTCCGCGTCGCCGACCTGGATGGCACACTCGAGAAAGCGGTCAAACATGGGGGCTCCATCGTGATGCCGCGCCGCGACAACGCCGGTGCTCCGAGCATCGCGATTGTGTCCGCGCCTGACGGCCTGGTCGTTGGAGTCGTGCAGCTCTAACGAATGGTGCCGCGTGGCCCTTCGCGGACCAATTCAATCAACCTCATGCCGACTGGGGGGACGTGCCTGCCACGGCGGTGTGCCCACCCAACCTGCCGTGTGAGCCCGGGTACGAAGGGCAGCACGGCGATGTCGTGGCGCCCGGTGACGGCGATGCGCGGTGAGAGTGCAATGCCTCCTCCTGCAGCCACCATCGCCAGCAGCGCCTGCTGGCTGCGGAGTTCGATGCGGGTTTGCACCGTAACGTCCAATTCGCGCGCGCGGACATCTACTTCGGTGCGCAGACCGTGGCCGGGCATGGACAGCAACAGGTCGGCGGATTCGAGGACTTCTCGCAACGGGATGGCCCGTCGCCGGGCCCACGGGTGAGAGAGGGGGAGGGCGCAGAGCACATCTTCTTCGAAAAGCAGCTCTACCGAGAGACGCGAATCGGCCAGCGGCAGCGCCACGATCGCAAAGTCGACATCGTCGGCAAGCACGCGGCCGATCGCGTCATCCGTCCCGAGCATCTCTACGCGAATACTTGCGTTCGGCCATTCTTTGAGCAGGCGTGTCAGGGCGGACGGAAGCACGTGGTCTGCGACGGTTTCGGTGGCACAGATGCGGGCGCCTGCAGTGGCTCCGGGCGCTCTGCCGGCGACGGCTGCGGCCGTGGCTGCCATATCGTCGAACACGCGGCCGGCACAGTCCGCAAGCGCGCGGGCCGCATCGGTGGGCACAACCCGGCGCCCGACGCGATGGAAGAGGGGCACGCCCAGTTCGCGTTCAAGGGCGCGGAGCTGTTTGCTCACGGACGGCTGTGAGACGTGCTCGGCCTGAGCGGCTCCGGTGACGCTACCGGTGCGGACAACGGCGCGAAGGTAGCGCATCTGTGCGAGCTCCATCATTGCTCTCCAGGCATCGAAACGATGCGATCTATATCTTGGACGCCTTCTGTTATCCTCGCTACGCTTGGCCCCATTCACCTCCAGGGATTGTCCATGACCGAGTCAGTGAACGCCGGGATCCAATCGCAGTTCGGGGCAGCCGCATCAGCGTATGTCACGAGCGCCGTGCATGCGTCGGGCCCGGACCTCAAGGCGATGGTCGAAGCAGCGGCGCTCACGGGTGCCGAGCATGTGCTCGACATTGGGTCCGGCGCAGGCCACGCCGCGTGCGCGGTCGCTCCACGGGCCGCCTCGGTTACCGGCATTGATATAACTCCGGAGATGGTGGCGGTCGCGAGCGGCGTCGCGCGTGAGCGTGGGCTCAGGAATGTGACGTTCCAAACCGGTGATGTGGCCGCATTGCCGTTCGAAGATTGCCGGTTCGACCTGGTTACGAGCAGGCTCAGTGCGCACCACTACACGGACCCTGCGGCTGCGTTGCGCGAGGTGTGGCGCGTGCTGCGGCCGGGCGGGCGGTTCCTGCTCATCGACTGCATTGCGCCCGAAGACGCGGCGTTGGACACCTTCTTCAACTGCTTCGAACTACTGCGCGACTCGTCGCATGTGCGCGATTGGCGCGGATCCGAGTGGTTGCGGATGCTCGCGGCGGCCGGCTTCGAAGCCCAGATGCGGGAACGCTTCGCCATCCCGCTCGATGGAGACGCGTGGGTCAAGCGCATGCAGACGCCAGCGCAAAAGGTGGCCATGATCCGGACGCTGTTCGCCGAAGCAAGCCTTGCACACCGCCGCGCGTTCGACCTGCGTGATGAGCCGTGGGGCCTGAGTATGCCATTTGGTTTTTTCCAGGCGCTCAAGACGGCCTAATGCGAGCCGCCCCCCGGCAAAGGACACGGCCTCGTGCTCCGGTGCTATGCTGGGCCCTAACAGCACCAGGCAAGAGGAGAATCATGGCCGAGCACAATCCCGTGTACACCCAGACCCACAACATCAGCGGCAAGCGCCTGACATTCTCGCTGCATGCCGAAGGACGACAGCTGCTCGACAGCCTCGGCCAGCATGGCCGAAAGGCCGTCACCCTGGCCAAGCAAGATGACCTTTCAATCGTGCTCATGGCGATCCGCGGAGGTGACAAGCTCGCCGAGCACAGCGCACCGGGTACGGTGACGATTCACCTGTTGCAGGGCCACGCGAAGATCCATCTGCCCGATGAGGACGTCGATGCACATGATGGCTTCCTGGTGCAGATCGCCGACGGCCTGCGCCACGACGTGGAGGCCGTGACGGACTCCCTTGTGCTGATTACCGTCGCATCTGCGGACCACCCGGCAGCCTCCTAACCGGCGCCCCTATGGAAAACCTGCTGAATCGCGCGTACTTCAAACAGCACTGTCACGAGTGCGGGCATAGCTATGCGCTCACCCTGTACAACATTCTCCAGGAGCAGCAACTCGCCGGGGAATGGCACAACCTGCAGGGCCGCGACATCGATGATCCCGACACGCATGCGGTGTTGCGGGCGATACCCCGCGAGTCGCTCGAGCAACTCGAGCAAGCGTGGTTGAACGTCGCCGATGCAGCCGAACGCGCGGGGCTGACGTTGGAGATTGCGCCTGCGCCGGGTATGGGCGAACCGCACACACATTGACCACGTGCTGACGGAGCCTGCCAATGGCAGGCTCCGTCGTGCTTTCCCATCCGAGGGAGGGCGGCGTTAGGCCCTGAGTTCCTTCAGCCGGTTGTGCAGGTCGATGTATTCGTCCGCCGCGTTACGGAGGTTCGTCGCCACACTGTTGCCAACACCGATGACTTCGACGCGGATACCGCGGCTCTGGATCAACTCGACGAGCCGTTGGAAGTCGCCGTCGCCAGAGGCGAGGCACACGATGTCGAGCCGGTCAAGCATTTCAATGATGTCTATGGCGAGTTCGATATCGACGTTCGCCTTGATGGTGTTGTCCTGGAAGCGCTTGAGCGGCTTCGTCATGATCTTGAAGCCCTTATCGAGGAAGGGCTCGACGAAGCGTTGCGTTTCGATGCTGACGTGCGGGTCATCGTGGACGGGGCAGTAGGCAATAGCGCGTACGACCTGGCGATCGCGCGTGAGCATATCGAAGACCTTCTTCCAGTTGAGGCGGAACGAAGGCCGCATGCGGTCGCAGGCGAGTTCGATGTTTGCAGCGTCGACGAAGATGCCGACACGGGCGGGCGGCGCGCTGGTTTGATGACCGCTCCCAATGCGCCGTGCAAGCTCTTCTTGAGCGCGGGCGAGATGTTCGATCTGACGGTTCTGCTGCTCCATGATACGAGACTGTTGCTCGATCGCTCGAAGGAGGCTGGCGCCATCGGCGAGGTTCGTCGCGGGGGAATCGCCGGTTGAGCGGGCCGCGCCGCGACGGCCGCGTGCGGGTCGCTCGGGGTCCGGGGTGGGCTCTGGCTCTGCCTCAGCGGTCGGAGCCTGGGTGGTGTCCTCGTCGGCTGGAGCCGTTTCCGGGTCCGGCGCGGCCGCGGCCTTTCGAGGGCTGCGGCGGCGCGGGGGGGCTTTCTCGGCGTCCGCCGATTCGTCGGCCTGGTTAGCTTCGACAGCGGCGATCAGTTCGAATGTTTCGGGGGAAGCGGTGCGCTTCCTGCCCTGGCCGCCGCGAGAGCCGCGGCGGGAAGGTTTCTTGGCCTCTGCGCCGTCGAGGGCTTCGGGCGATGGTTCGGGAAGTTCGGTGTTGGTGACTGGCGAAGGGGCTACTTCCGGCTCCTTCTTGCGTGGGAAAATGTTGAGGACCATGTGGGGTGTTACGTACCCATCCTTTGCAAAACGCTGAGTCGTGCGGCGACCTGTCCCGCAATGTGTTCGAACGCCTTCGTCGAGGCGCTATCGGGTGCACTGAGCACCACCGGCACACCACGGTCCGCCCCTTCGCGCACCGCGGGTTCAATCGGGATCTCGCCAAGGAAGTCAATCCCGAGTTCATCCGCGGCTTGCTGCGCGCCGCCGTGGCCGAAGATATCGTACTGGGTGCCGGTATCTGGGGCGATGAAGTAGCTCATGTTCTCGATCATGCCGAAGACTGGCACATCGAGCTTTTCGAACATGGCCACGGCCTTCATCGCATCTTCGAGTGAGACGTCCTGTGGCGTGGAGACGATCACCGCGCCAGCAATAGGCGCTTCCTGCGCCATGCTCATGGAAGCATCACTGGTGCCTGGCGGCAGGTCGATCACCAGGTAATCCAGTTCGCCCCATGGGACATCGTGAAGAAGCTGCCGTACGGCGCTTCCGATCATCGGCCCGCGCCAGACGACTGGCGTCCCCTTCGGGAGCAGGAAGCCGATCGAGACGACGCGCACGCCATGGCGCTCGACGGCGCGCAGCCCATCGGTTGCGCCTGCCTGTAACCCATTGGGGAGCCCAAACATTGTCGGAACGTTCGGGCCAGTGATGTCGGCATCGAGGAGGCCCACGCTCGCCCCTGCCTTGGCAAGAGAGACAGCCAGGTTCGTGGCAACGGTCGACTTGCCGACGCCGCCCTTGTTGCTGGCGACCGCGATGATGTTGCGTACGCCCTCGATGGGCTTCTGGCCCTCCTTCGGGGATGACGCACGGACGTTGGCGCCCCAATCGAGCACCACCGATGTGACGCCCTCGAGCGGTTCAAGCACAGCACGCACGTCGGTCTCGATGGTTTCCTTGAGCGGGCAGGCAGGAGTGGTGAGCTCGACCTTGAGGCTGATTGCCCCGCCATCGATGACGAGGTCTTTCACCATTCCGAGCGAAACGATGTCGCGGTGGAGTTCCGGGTCGTTGACTGTGGCAAGCGCTGCCATCACGGTTTCGTGCTGGACTGCGTTCTCGGTGGTCATTGGGAAGCGAGCCCCTCCTTCGGGGAAGCCGGGCGCCATAGGCGGGGAAATGGCCTGACGCGGGTCACTCGCGTGGCCAGCAGCCCGGCGCGAAAACCGGTGCGTGTATTCGAGATCCCGCCTGCCTCGATCGTATGCCTTTCTTTTACCGGCGGCAAACCGCGCAGCTTCGCGCCGGGCCGTCAGCGGCAACGGAAGCCCTGTGTCATCGAAAGCGGCGATTTACTCCTTCTTTCGCGCAGCGCCGCCGCGCGCGAGCCAGTGGCGCTTACCGGCTGGTACACTGTTACACGATAGGTATCACCACGATCAGGGAGAACACATGAACGAAACGACTGTCATCGAGTCTTCACTATCGGCGCTGTGCCGCCACCACTGGGTGATCGATACCCCAAACGGCGCAGTCAGCGGCGGGCGCTGCAAGCGTTGCGGCGTCACGCGGGAGTTTCGGAATTCCTCCGAGGACCTGATGTGGGACAGCGACAGCTTCAGCCTGAACGGCTCGCGTTATCGCGGCCGTCGGAGCAGCACCTCCGAGCTGTCGTAGAGGGAAACACGCAGGAGGGCGCCGGTTGCGAAGGCGCCGTCCCAGCGAGCGTTTCTTCCTACGCCGCCGTGGCGCTCATGCCTTCGGGCCTGTGTATACCACTTCGAAGAGCACCCCGTCAGGCGATTCGAACATCACCTGGTAGTAGGTGTCGGCTTCTGACGAGGCGAATTCGGGCCTGTGCCGTGGCGTTTCGAACAGCGCGGGAACGCCCAGGTTGTTGAGGCAGTGAGCGACGGCGTCCACATCGGCCTGCGAGCCGGCAGCGATGCCGATGTGATTCACCCCGGGGCCGTCGTAGTCGTTCCGGACATCTTTGGCGCCGCCAATGAACCAGATGCTGTCGCTGCTCTTGCCGGCGAAGCCAAGCACGCCGTCGCCGTCATGGATTACCGGCCATTCGAGAAATGTGAAGAGCTGGCGGTAGAACGCGATGTTCGCGGCGGCGATGTTGACCTGGATGTGTCCAAAGCGTGTGTCCATGCGGATGCCCCTTCAGGTGTTAGACCGGGATGAGCGGCCATTATAGAACGGACGTTCTGCGCTATCAATGGGCCTCTGTGTCTCCGACGGCCGCAGCGAGCTGTGCGAGCACAAGGGCATCGGTAGGGAAGGCGACCGGCGGCGGCGCGGCGGGGTCGAAGTAGGCGACCTGCCTGAACTCACCGTCGACAGGTTCGCAGGCGCCGGCAACGTCCTCCGCAGCGAACCAGACGCCGACCGTATATTGCTTTTCATTATGGAAATTGGAATGGACAGCTATCACATACGTGGCGCGCGCCTGCAGACCGGTCTCTTCCAATAGTTCGCGCTCGGCGGCGGCGCGCACGTCTTCGCCCCACTCAACGTACCCACAGGGGATGCACCAAAGATGCGCGTAGTCCCCGCGCGCACGCTGGCCCATGAGGACATGTCCGCGGTCATCGCGGACGACCATCGCCACGCCGACGATCGGGTTTCGATAGGCGACATGCCCGCAAGCCGGGCACGTCGGCCATCGTGTGCCGTCGCCGAGCCGCGTGCCGCAGTCCGGGCAAAAGGCGCGGGGTTCCGGCTGCACCGGGCCGCTCACGGCTGTGGCAACCGCCCCTCAGCGCGGAGGGTGCACACCGAGAGCAAGTCATCTGCGATCTTGTGCAAGGCGATCTTCACGCTGGCGTTGGCGGGCTCGTCTCCAGATCCCCAGTGCTGCGCGGACCGCGAAATGACAACATCGGGGACGGCCGCGATAGCGCCGATGTGCCGCAGGACACGGGCGGTATCGGTGACACCTGGCTCGGCGTCGCCTCCCGCGATGCCGATGAGTGCGAACGGCTTACCGCCCACCTGGGGCATATCGATGAAGTCGAGCGCATTCTTGAGGCCGCCGGGCATGGCGCCGTGGAATGACGGCACTGTCAACAGAAACGCGTCGGCGGCGTCACATGCGGCACGCCAGGCGCTGACGGCGGCCGGGTACTGATCATCGGCGCGGCCATCGAGAAGCGGTAGCGAGCCTATCTCGAAGGCCTCACATTGCGCGCCTGCGCGTTCGAGCGCTGTGAAGGTGTACTGCAACGCGCGGCCGGCGCTGCTCTCTGGTCGAATGCTGCCGTTGATCCCGAGTATGCGAGTGGCCATCGTCATAGACTACAGCGGCGACCGGGTCAGCCGCCGCAAATCACAAGGGACGACGCTATGGCAGGAACACACGGCGCACGGATCGCGGTTGTCGGAAGCCTCATGATGGACCTGGTCGTGCGTGTGCCGAGACCGCCCGCGATAGGTGAATCGCTCATCGGCCGCGACTTCCAAACGTTCACCGGCGGCAAAGGAGCGAACCAGGCAGTGGCTGCGGCACGGCTCGGGGCTGAGCAGGTGGCGATTATCGGCCGCATCGGCGATGACGATTTTGGCCGCCGAATCGTCCGCACGCTCGAAGAGGAGGGGATCGATTGCCGCGGAATCATCCGCGACCGTCGCCACGGCACCGGCGTGGCAATCCCAATCGTGTACGACGATGGCCGCAACAGCATCATCTCGGTGCCGCAGGCGAACCTCGCACTGTCTGCCGGCGATATCCGGGCGATGTCCGCGCTCATTGCTGAGGCGGAGATGGTGCTGATCCAGTTCGAAGTGGGCCTCGATGCAGTCGCGGCCGCGTTGGCGGTGGCAGCGGAGGCAGATGTGCCGGTGCTCTTGAATGCGGCCCCGGTGGTTCAGCACGCCTCCCACCTCCTCACGCAAGCAGCGCACCTGGTATTGAACGAAGTGGAAGCGGCGGCGTTCGCGCCGTATGCGGGGGGCGATCATCTCGCAGAGGCACGCTACCTGCTGGGCGATGGGACGGACACGGTCGTGGTGACGCTCGGGGAAGACGGGGCGCTACTGGCGCAGCCGAACAGGATGCACGTTATCTCGCCCTTCGTTGTCGAAGCTGTAGATACGGTTGGCGCCGGCGATGCCTTCTGTGCGGCCTACGCGGTAGGGCTCACGTCTGGCATGGGCGTGGTTGAGGCAGCGCAGTTCGCGGCCGCGGCCGGTGCGCTTGCAGTGACGAAACAGGGGGCTCAGACAGCGTTACCGACGCGCACAGCTGTCGAGGGCGTGCTGCGCGGGACGGTTACGTAAACAGGGCGGGAACTTTTGCCCCGTGCGCATCGTTGGGAGTTGATGATGGCGGGGGGCCGCTTGATACTGATTCCGTGGCCCTCGAGAGTACTGTTTGACATCTGAACAACGATTCTGCCCGCTCTGCAACCGCGTCTTTACGGCGGGTGAAGCCGTATTGCGCTGCGAAGGTTGCGGGATCATGCATCACCCGGCGTGCTGGGTGACGAACGGCGGTTGCAGCACGTCCGGT
>JAFKFP010000389.1 GCA_017308185.1 bacterium
CGCCGCGTTCATCGACCCGATGGTGGAGAACGGCTTCATCGTCATGGGCGGCCCGCTCCCCGACGAAGGCGGCGCGATCCTGATCGTTCGCGCCGAAAACGAAGCCGCCGTCCAAGAACGCCTGGACGACGACCCGTGGTACCGGCACTCGATCCTGCATCTCGACAGCATCAAGCGCTGGGAAATCTTCATCGACCAGCGCGAGGGCTGAGCACCGGTCGGCTGCCGTGATCCACAAAAGATGAGTTCGCTGGTCTTGCGCCCGGGAATAAATTCCCGAGCTCACTCTCGGAAGTCCCTCCGGGACTCAGCCCGGGACTTCGAGTCCCGGGCGACGGGGACGCGGCTGGCACATTCGAAAGGAATCGCTTCAGCGTCGGGGCTCGTCACCTAAATCGACGCCATTTTCAGCAGCAAAGTCACGAAGCTGCACTGTCCGGCCAGCCTCGCGCTCCGCCCGCGCCTCTTCGATCAAGACATCGAACGGGTTCTCGGCTTTCCCGGAGCGCAGGACCGATCCTGCGCGCACCGCAGCTTGTCGTGAATCATCTTGTGGCTGAATCATTGCGTTATTCTCTCGCTCCTTGAAAAGACCTCCACGATCGGTTCGAAGGTTGCGGTGGCGGTCAGTCTTACCTTTTTCATTGTACTGTCATCGACAGTCGCCGGCATAAAGGGCGTCAATAGCGATCATCTCGTCTTGTCGCGTGCGCTCGGTGCCAGACCTGGCCAGGTATTCTTCAAGGTCACGCTACCTTCGGCCGTACCGGTTATTTTCTCCGGGTTGCGGCTCGGTCTTGTCTACTCGCTGCTCGGTGTCGTCGCCGCGGAATTACTCGCTGCCGAGCATGGCCTTGGTCAGGTGCTCGCATACTTGCAGTCGACCTTCGACATGAACGGCGTCATGGCGTTGCTTTTGCTTCTCGCGCTGATCGGTCTGTCTATCACGATCATAATGAACTGGATCGAGCGTAGACTTCTGGTTTGGCAATAATGGCCTAAGGCAGAGTGCGAGTGCGTTTCGAATCCAACTCGGCCTTACCGAGCGAGAACAATTTCTGTTCCAGTGGAAGCGAGGCGGGATTTGGACTCAGCTTCGTCGTTTTTCGTGATGCGAGCGGGCCGAGGCCTACCGACATCAAAGGATATGGCTGGCAAAGGCCGGTATCCGCTTTGCTTAAACATCTTGAGGGAGACAGAGAGTCGTGAATGACCGTTCCTGTGGTGCGCTGACCAATGTGCGCATATTGGATATGGCCACAGTGCTGGCCGCCCCGTTGGGAGCGACGCTCTGTGCCGATCATGGCGCTGAGGTGGTTAAGCTTGAGCTTCCCGACGGGAGTGATGCGTTGCGGGCTCTTCAGCCCGTCAAGAAAGGCATTCCGCTGTGGTGGAAGGTCACCAACCGCAACAAGAA
>JAFKFP010000390.1 GCA_017308185.1 bacterium
CCGCGGTTATGACGATGCCGACCCTTCGTCTAACACCGCCATCTACTCCGGCGATTACCTGGCCGGCGCACAGGGTGCATTCGCCGTCATGGCTGCACTCTGGCACCGCGAAAAGACCGGCGAGGGCCAGCTCATCGAAATCGCCCAGGCCGAAAACGCCGCCGCCATGTTCACCCAGGCCATCATGGATTACAGCCTCAATGGCAACATCCAGGGCGCCATCGGCAACCGCGATGTCTTCGGCCGCTACCCCTGCGGTGTCTATCCCGCGAAGTCCCCCGGCGCAGCCGCAACCATGGATGACCACTGGATCGCCATCCACATCGAGACCGATGAGCAGTGGAGGGCATTCGGCAGGGCCATCGGTAGCCCGGAGTGGGCCGTTGACCCGCGCTTCGCCACCAACGATGGCCGCGCCGAGCACTATAAAGAGATCGACGCCCACATCGCGGAGTACACGCGCGACAAAGACGACTACGCCCTCATGCACCTGCTCCAGGGAGCCGGCGTCCCCGCCGCGCCCGTGCTTGAAGCCTCACGTGTCTTCGACGATCCCCAGCTGCGAGACCGTGACTTCTTCCGGCGCATGACCTTCGAAGGCGCGGACGAAGGCTACGAATTCATGGGCCCGATGTGGCAGTTCCCCGCGACGCCGATCGAGTTCACCCCGCCCGTGACCTTCGGCCGCGATACCGAGTACGTCTACAAGCAGGTGCTTGGTATCTCAGACGACGACTACGCCCGCTACGAAGCGATGGGCTTCATCGCCACCGAATACGACCCCAGCGTCCCGTAGGGCTTGGAAAAGCTAGCAGCGCGTACCCGCCGGAGCGGCCGGCATCTCCGCCAGCGATGCCGCTGGTGCGGCATCGCGCGGCATAGCGTGCGAGAATGGCGGTACCTATGAAGCTTTCCGTTGTCGACCAGTCACCGATCTCTTCCGGTTCGAATCCGCCCAGACAAAGCGCATCCGTGTCGGCTCGGGCGCAGTGCTGCTGCCGTACTACGCACCTATGCGCGTGGCGGAAACGTTCATGGTGCTCCACACCCTCTTCCCCGACCGCATTGACCTCGGCCTCGGGCGCGCGCCGGGGAGCGGTGGGCTGGAAGCGTACGCCCTGCGGCGCGACCGCAGCGAGCGGCAACTGGGCGACGACATCGGAGAGCAACTCGCAGAACTGCTGGCCTTCCTCGACCACGGGCAGGGATTCCCGGAGGATCATCCGTTTTCGCGCATCCACCTCTCGCCGGACATGCCGGGGGGGCCGGAGGTATGGATGCTGGGCTCGAGCACCTGGAGCGCCCACGCAGCCGCGCAGCTCGGCCTCCCATACGCCTTCGCGCACTTCATCAACCCCGAGCCCACACGCACCGCACTGGCAACCTATCGCGAACTCTATGCACGCAGCGACTGGCCGGACGCACCGCGTACCATCCTCGCGCTCGGCGTACTCTGCGCCGAGACGGAGGACGAGGCGGAATATCTTTCGGCGCCAATGCGATTGCGGCGGCGGCTGCGCGGGCGCGGCCCGTCAGGCCCGATCCCATCGCCAGAGGAGGCGCTCGCCCAACTCGCCACCCTGCCCGACATCCCGATGCACGATGAGAGTGAGTGGCCCCGCTACATCACAGGCTCTCAGGAACAGGTACACCACCGGCTCTCGGAGATCGCTGCCGCGGTCGGGACCGACGAGTTGATGGTCGTCACGATCACCCACAGCCACGCCGCGCGCATGCGGTCGTACGAGCTATTGGCTGAGGCATTTCGATAGCTCGCCTGCGCGCCAGTCGCACTACGACATACATACCATAACGTTAGATTTTTACCTGATGTCGCTGCGCGAATAACACACCTCTTCGTGCGATCGTCGTACACTCCATGTCGCTCCGTAATGACCCGCGGAGCACCTTTTCACGACAGGCCTGTCTTGCTCGATGGGGTGGGCGGCGCGTTGCGCGGCCGCCCACGTGGTCGCTGATCGCGGTGGTCAGACCGCGATCAGGTGCAAGCCTACGTGTTGTTGAGCTCACGGCATAGCGTTGTGGGCCCGCACGGCGGCGCCAGTCTGCCCTGGAGGCATTCAGGTGACGAACTTGCGCGCTCGTCTGTCGTTATTGTTCGCCCTTGCAGCGATCGCTGCATTCGCATCCGCCGGTATCGCCCAGGCCAGTAACCCGGGCGTCGACCCCAATAGTGTCACCGTCACGCTCAGCCCCGGCCACGCCGCGGTGCGCTACA
>JAFKFP010000277.1 GCA_017308185.1 bacterium
GCTCTGGGCACTGATGGGGGCGCAGCTGGCGATGGGGCTCGAGGGTTTCTTCGGATTCCCGGTAGACGTGGAGTGTGCGTTTGCGGGGGGCACCCTGTACCTCCTTCAGTGCCGGCCAATTACCACCCTGCGGTGAGAGGCAGCAGTAGCGACGGGCAGGCTGGCCGTGGGCCGGGCGTTGGCATTCTGCTCGTGCTGGCGGCGCTTGGCGGCATCATCGCGCCCCTGAACTCGACGATGATCGCGGTCGCGCTGCCCGATATCCGCTCCGAATTTCACCTGAGCCACGCAGCAGCAGGCTGGCTGATCTCGAGTTATCTGATCGCCATGGCGATCGTGCAGCCCCTCGGAGGGCGTATCGGCGACCAGGCCGGGCGTGTCCGGGTGTTGCGCTGGGGCCTTGCCGGCTGTCTTGCGTGTTCTATCGGGGCGATGGTCGCTTTGAACTTCACCATGCTGGTAGCGTTTCGGACCGCCCAGGCGATTTTCGCCGCGGCGCTCATCCCGAACGGCGTGGCTCTCTTTCGTACAGCGGCTCCGCCGGACCAGCTCGGCCGGTTGAATGGGATCAACGGGGCGGTGCTGTCGGCCGCTGCGGCGGCCGGGCCGCTCCTGGGTGCTGCCGCGCTCGCGATGGGCTCGTGGCGGGTGATCTTCGTCCTCAACCTGCCGCTTGTAGCCGCCAACCTTGCACTCTTGCGTCAGATCAACCTCGAAGAGGTGAAGGACCCACGGCGGAGCGGCATCGATTGGGCGGGCATTGGGCTCTTCATCGCCCTACTCGTGGGCATCACGTTTCAGCTCTCGAACCTTCGCGACACTGGTCTTGGGCCGCGGACGTGGGCTGGCTGGGGCGTGGTGGCTTTCGTGGCTGCCGCCTTCGTGATGAGGCAACGCACGACGACGCGCCCGGCCGCGGAGTGGCGGCTCTTCGCATCGCGTTCGTTCACGGGTGCGACTATCTGGATCCTGTGCACCAACCTGACCATGTACACGACGCTGCTCATGATCCCGTTCTTCATTGACGACGTGCAGCGGAAGAGTGTGCAGCTTTCGGGGCTGCTCCTCGGTGCGATGTCCGTGCTTGTTGCGGCTGCTTCGCCAGTTGGCGGGAGATTGTCGGACCGGTATGGACGGCGGCTGCTCATGGTCGCGGGCGCAGCGATTGCCTTCAGTGGGGCCATCGGGCTCATGATGGCACTGAGGGCGGACACGCCTGCCTGGCTGCTCGCGAGCTGCCTTGCGGCATTGGGGGTCGGGCTCGGGTTAGGCACGGGGCCGGCCGTGTCAGCAGCACTCGAGGCTGCCCCGGTGCGCCTGGCAGGCGCGGCTTCGGGCACAAGCTCGATGATGCGTTACATGGGGAGCATTGCTGGCGCGGGCGTGCTCGCGGGCGTGCTCAGCAATGGGAGCAACACCGCCGCGGACATCGGGACGTTCCGCATTGTTACGTCTGTGATCGTGGTGACCGCTGGCGTTGCATGCCTCGCGGCGTTCACCGTGCACCGCTTCGATGCGACAGTGCCCGAAGCCGTCGAACCGCGCGCGGACACGCTGCCGGTGGGAGGCCGCTAACAACCAGACTGTGCCTACAGGGTGCGCGTTTCGACGACCGTGCATTGTAGTCCGGCGGCGGCTTTCGCGACCGGCGCTCCCGCACCAGGCGGCCCGATCCAGAATAGGGTAGGCCCTGCACCCGCGAGGTGGACGGGCACACCGCATCGCCGCTCCAGCTCGGCCCAGAGCGCACCGAGGCCGGCAAACACGTCACGTGCGACGCTCTCGAAGGAGTTCGTCACATCGGTGGCGGCCAGGGTACGCGGCATCGTGCGGGCAAAAGCTGCGCCGGCCGTCATTGGCACGCCGGGTACCGCATCCATGGCTTCGAAGAGACGGGCTGTCTTGTGTTCGATTGTGTCCACGGGGATGAACAACACGACATCGTGGGGGTGCAGGGGCGCGAGGGGCTCGACGAGTTCGCCGCGGCCTCGAGCGCGGGCAGTGCCGCCGGTGAGGAAAAACGCTTCGTCGCTGCCGATGGCGTTGGCGCAATCGAGCAGCATCGAATCGGAAGCTGCCCATTGCTGCTGAAGCAGGCGTAACACGGTCGCCGCATCCGATGCACCGCCACCCAGCCCGCCCGCCGCCGGGATGTGCTTCTCCAGCGCGATCCCGAGCCCGTCGAGCGTGCGGCCGCATCGCTGAGCCAGTTCAGCCGCAGCGCGCCAGGCAAGGTTGCTTTGGCCGGCCGGTGTGCCGCTCGCGAAAGGGCCCCCGACGCGCATGCCTTCGAACTCCCCAAAGCTGATGGTCACCCTGTCGGCGAGTTCGATTTCTTGAAGAACGGTATCGATGTCGTGGTAGCCGTCGGCTCGGCGTGCACCGGTTTCGAGGATGAGGTTGATTTTCGCGTGGGCCAGCGCGGATCGAGCAGTCATCCGGCCAAAACCTGCACAGGCCGGGCTGCGGCGAGGAGCGCCCGCCATTCGCCAATGGAGAGCGTCTCGGCGCGGCGCGCACCATCGATGCCAGCGTCGTGCAATGCCCGGTGTGCTTCGTCGGCGGTGAGGGAGGTTTCGCGCGTGAGCGCGTTGTGTAGTTGCTTCCGAGGATTGCGAAACGCACGGGAGACGAAATCGAAAAAAGCATCGAGTTCGTTTCGAGGGACGAGCGGTTCAGCACGTACGTTCAAGTACACCATGGACGAGAACACGGCCGGAGGTGGATCGAAGGCTTCGGGTGGTACATCGAAAAGGACGCGTGGCTCGGCGTATACCTGCACGCCGAGTGATTGCAGCGACAGCTTGCCCACCGGGGCCGCTATTTCTCGCGCCACCTCGCGCTGCACCATGACCACGGCCGAGGCGGGTTGAGGCGAGCCTTCGAGAAGGCGGCGAATGATTGGGCTGGCAGCAAAGTACGGGAGGTTGCCAACCGCCACAAAGGGCCGGCCATCCGTGACAACACGACCGTAGTCGATAAGCCGGGCGTCGCCCGTCACGATCTGCACGTTGGGGACATCGGAGAAGAGGTCACGCAGGTGACGGACGAGGCGCGGCTCAATCTCGATAGCGACAATCTCGTGCCCGGTCGCGGCGAGCTCGGCGGTGAGCTGGCCGGTGCCGGCGCCGATTTCAACTATGAGTCCACCTTCGGGAACATCGATGGCGGCGACGATATCGGCCAGCACGCCGCTGTCCCGGAGAAAATGCTGGCCGAGGGATTTGCGGGCACGCGGCCCCTGGGACCGGCGATTGGACATGGATCGATCCTACCGGCGCAGTGAGCGCTCAGTCGAGGATGGTGATATCGACGTAGCCGGTGTTCCACGGCGCGTTGCTGCCGACACTCTCGGGGAAGCCGAGGTCAATCGAATAACCTTTGATGCCCCCGCCAATATCGGCCGCGAGACACTCGCCGTAACCGGGGACGTAGAAGTGCGTGCCCATGGGGATGACGTTGGGATCGGTCGCGCAGATGCCGTGCCCGACGATGGCGCCCGTGTAGGTCTTGCCCCAGTTCGGGCTGCCCGGCGCCCAGGCTCCCTGCGCCGCGGTGTACCAGGTGGCGTACACGTGAAGGGTCAGCTTTCCTTGGGGCGCTGCGCCAGAGGTATCCGCGACGGGAGCCGTGCTGCCCGTGGCCGCGCTAGCCGGGGCTGCAGCGGCGGCGTTTGAGGTGGCTGGCTTCGAACCAACAATCTTGCGTGTCGGGATTGGCTGGGTGACCACGAGCGAGCCGGGCACGATCGCGCGGGAGGCTTCGGCGCCGTTCTTGTACGTGACCGTGTAATGCGCAGTCCGCGAACCCGGCACGCCATCAATCGTGCGCACCTGACCCGGGGCCATGGTGGGGTCAGATTCATAGACAACGGGCGGAGGCAGAGCCTCAGTCACGACCTCATCCGTGGTTGTGGTGGTGCCGATTGAAAGCGTCATGCCGTTGGTTACGGGAGCGTCCTGCGGCATGGACACAAGGTCGCCAGGCTGGAGCGTGACACCGAGCACTTTGAGAACGTCCGCCACAGTTGCGGCCTGGGTGTAGAGCACCTGTGCCTTGCCATTCAACGTGACATTCACCGACCTGGCTTTCGCAAGGCGGACTGTCATGTTCGCGGTTACCGTCGCATCAAGCGGAGGTTGGACGAGATCACCTTCGCGGACAGTTATGCCAAGTTGCGCGAGGACGTCGCGCACGCTCATGGCCGCGGTGTCGATGGTGACGGGCATCGGGTCCACGAGGACGGTGACGAGGCGGGCGCGGCGCACATCGACTTCGATCGGGAGTTTCTGCGCCGATTGGAATGCTGCGACCGAAGTGAGTCCCGAATCGCCGCCAGAGGTAGCAGCAATGAGTGGCGCGCGCGGAGTGGTGAGTGTGCCATTGAGCAGGACGGCATCGCCGGGGTGGAGGTCGATACCCGCTTCCGCGAGCGCGCCTCCGATAGTCGTCGCCTGAGTGCGGACCGAGAGCCGCTGGCCATCGACCGCTACGACCACATCGCGAGCGCGCTCAATGGCGATGCTCGCGTGGTTGCCCGAGGTGGCGTAGAGCACGCGGTCTCCCGGGTTCACCTGGACATCGGCGGCAGCAACGGCTTCGCGCTCGGTATCGAAGGTCGCGGAGACGTTGTACGCCTGCCCGTTGTTCAGGACGGTGACATCCCTTTGGGGGAAAAGCCTAAAGCCGACGACGGCAAGCAACAGCAAAACGACGATCGCTGCCGCATGATGCCGACCTCGAAAACGGCGGGGGTGCTCAAGGAGGTCAGACCGGGTGCTGTGCCGTTGTCCGGCTAGCGTACGCCCGCGGAAGCGGGGGGTACGTATTGCCTGGGCCAGATGGCTACTCCTCGGTGCCAAGTTTGCGGCGCCTCGCCGGCTTGCGAGGCCACGCGCACACAAAGATAGACCGTGCACCTGCTGTCGAACTGTGCCACGAGCTTGCCCTGCGCCAGGCGACTCAGACCCGGTTGACCTGCGGCACCCGAAGCAATTCCACTTATGGCTGCTTCCTTCCGGACCTGACCAGGTTCATGGCGCCTCGCCGCGCAGGACCAGATCGTCAACACCGTCTGACAAGGGCAGTCCCCGAGACCGCAGCCCTCGAGCAGGAATTCAACCCCGCTGTAGCGGATTGCGGGTACAGGGCACCGCTAGCTCCCCATCTAGCACGGCCAAGGGGTACCGTAGCCGAGAGCCACGCGGGGGGTCAAGGTGATTTGGCGAAGATTTGACGGTTTTGTTAGGCCTCAGGACGTAGGGCGACGAGCAGGTCGCCTGCTTTGATGCGTTGGCCAGCGTCGAGCGGAAGCGCTTCCACCACGCCGTTCATCGGTGACCGCAGTTCGTTATTCATCTTCATCGATTCGATGACGAGCAAGACATCGCCCTGGTGCACGGCATCGCCGATGGAGCAGCGGACCTCGACGATGGAGCCCGTCATGGGGGCGGTGATCCGCGACGCGCCGGCGTCCTTGCGTTCGCGATGATAACGGCCGCTACCGGCACGCCAATGGCTCACATCGACATCGAGGATGTGCCTGCCGATGGTCACCGTGGCGCCACCACGCCGCCTGTCGAGGTAGAGTTCCACGGGTCGGTCGTCGAGCATGAGGAGCGACAGGCCTGAATCGCCGACGGGCGATAGAGCCACACGCCTCCATGCTTCCTGGCCATCGTAACGTGCGAGCACGGCATCACCATCGCGCTCAAGCTCGATGGTGACGTCGGTATCTCCGTGGCGGACTAGATACTTCTGGGCCATCGTCCCATCCCTGTGCCGATCTGGCTTCCGCTCATCTGACGCCGCCATGCATTGCCGCTGGCGACATGATTCGCCACGTTCAACGCGACGTGGTTACCGTTGACGGGCTCGCTCGAATCGCCGCCACTGGTGACGAAGAGCAGGGCCGCAAGCTCTGCGGCTTCGCGCTGGCGGGCAACGGGCTCTTCCGCCACGACTTCGTGCCGATCGAGAAATCCGGTATCGATGTTGCCCGAGATGAAGTCAGGATGATCAATGATCTGGCGGAGGTAGGGGATGTTGGTTGCGACACCCACGACCCGGAACTCTGCGAGTGCACGCAGCATGCGGCGGCGTGCGCCTTCGCGGTCGCGGTCCCAGGCCGTGACTTTGGCAAGAAGCGAGTCGTAGTAGGACGTGACTTCGATGCCGTCATAGAGCGCACTCTCGACGCGGATACCCGGGCCCGCTGGCTCCCTCGCCAACACAATGCGTCCGACCGAGGGCAGGAAGCTATTGAAAGGGTCTTCCGCAACAATGCGGCATTCGATCGCCCAGCCGCGGTTGAGGTCGGCCTGGTCATATGGAAGTTCACCACCAGCGGCGACGAGGATCTGGTCGCGCACGAGGTCGGTGGCGGTAGTCATTTCAGTGACGGGGTGTTCAACCTGGAGGCGGGTGTTCATCTCGAGGAAGTAGAACTCGCCAGACTCGGTGAGCAGGAATTCGACGGTGCCGAGATTGTGGTAGTTAACGGCACGCGCGATGCGGATGGCGGCGCGGCTCAGGTTGCGGCGAAGCTCGGGCGTGACCGCGACGCTCGGGCACTCTTCGATGAGCTTCTGGTGACGGCGCTGGATGGAGCATTCGCGTTCTCCCAGCGAGACGATGTTGCCAAAATTGTCACCGATGATCTGGATCTCGATGTGACGGACCGGTGAGAGGTTCTTCTCCACGTAGATTGCCGGGTTGCCGAACGCGGCCTGGGCCTCTTGCATGGCACGTGACGCAGCGCCCTCGAACTCTTCCGGTGTTGCGATCAACCGGATCCCTCGCCCGCCTCCGCCCGCCGCAGCCTTGACCATGACGGGATAACCGACGCTTTCCGCAACCGCCAGGGCTTCTGCCACGCTGTGGACCTCGGGGCTGCCCTTTATCACCGGTAGGCCGGCGGCCTCCGCCATCGCGCGCGCGGCGATCTTGTCGCCGAGGGCACGAATCGATTCAGGCGAGGGGCCGATAAAGGTGAGCCCGGCGGCGACGCAGGCCTCGGCGAAATCAGCGTTTTCGGCGAGAAAACCATAACCGGGGTGGATCGCGTCGGCGCCACAGGCTTTGGCGACTTCTAGAATGCGCTCGCCGTTGAGGTAACTCTGGCGCGCATCGGCCGGACCAATGTAGCGGGCTTCATCGGCATAGCGGACGTGTTGGGACAGCCGGTCGACCTCCGAGAAGACGGCTACGGAGGGGATCCCGAGGTCACGAAGGGCTCGAACAACGCGAAGCGCGATCTCGCCACGGTTGGCCACGAGTACTTTGGAAAACATATTCTCCGATATTTCTCTAGTTGCGTTCGATAGCTCAGCAGAGCATACGGGAAGAGCCGCACGAAATGCGAGTGTCGCCGGAATCGGGGCGGCAGACTACGCTGGAACAGCATGGAAGACCATTCGCTACGCGTGTTGGAGTTCGAGAAAGTGCTGGGCATGCTCGCCGATGAGACGGCCTTCAGCCTGGGACGGGAGCTCGCGCTGTCGGTGCGGCCAGTAGCCGACTACGCATCCGCCTCGGACCTGCAGCACGAGACGGCCGAGATGCGCCTGCTCGACCAGATGGGCATCGACATACCGTTCGCCGGGGCGCGCGACATCCGACCAGTGATCCACGCCGCTGCCATCGCGCAGGAGATCGAACCGGCATCGCTGCTCGATGCGGCGCAGGCGCTGCGAACGGCCTGGCGTGCGCGAAGCGTCATTCAGAAGGTCAGCGAGCGCATTCCTCGTCTTGCGGCGCTGGCGGAGCGAATCGGCGATCTGCGTACGTTCGTCGACGCAGTGGATGCAGCTATCACTTCGCGAGGTGAAGTGGCCGATAGCGCGAGTGACGTACTCGCTAGCACGCGCCGCGAGCTTCGTTTAGCCAGCGACCGGCTCGAACAACGCGCGCAGTCCGCGCTGGCGGACGCGATTCGCCGTGGTATAGCACAGGAGGGCCTGCTCACCGAGCGCAACGGGCGAAAAGTCATCCCGCTGAAGGCTGACTATCGCGGCCAGCTGGCCGGCATCGTGCATGACGTGTCATCGAGTGGGGCCACGCTTTTCGTCGAGCCCATGGCTGTGGTCGACGCCGGCAACACCGTCCGCGAGTTGCAGCTCGCTGAACGGCGCGAGGTGCGACGGGTGCTCGAACGGATCGGGGGACTACTGGGCGCCCGGGCTGAGGACGCGACTCGGACGATCGAGGCGCTGGCGATGCTCGACGTGCTTTCCGCGAAGGCCCGGCTCGGGCGGCGATTGAAAGCCGGCCTCCCGCCACCGGGCGAGGTCGAGACCTGGTTCCGTCCGTCTGGCGAAACTTCCATCATCCGGGGCCGCCACCCTCTATTACGCGGTGAGGTTGTGCCCAGCAGCCTGGCCGTGGGCGGCGAGTATTCCGGTGTGCTGATTACCGGCCCGAACACGGGCGGCAAGACTGTCGCCCTGAAGACACTTGGCCTTATGACGCTCATGGCGCAGGCCGGTCTCCCGGTGCCCTTTGATGAGGGACGCCGCACCGCCTGTTACCA
>JAFKFP010000374.1 GCA_017308185.1 bacterium
AGCCTGGTTACCTTTTCCCTTTGAATTGTCACCATCCGGCATGGTTGTGCCCTCCATTTCGCACTCTCCACGAGTACGTTCATGATACTGCCAAACGTTCGTTCTGTGCACGCCGATGCAACACGCGCGCAACAGATCCGCAGAAATGTTAGTACGCGTGGGCCCGTGACCGCGGCTGGCGGTACGCTACTCTAACTCGGGCCTCTCCGCCAACAGGCGGCTCAGGATCAGATGGTCGCGGTCACTGTACGTTACGTTCGCAGGGACCATGCTCGCCGCCAGCGCGTTGCACGCCGACTTTGTGAGCGCCAGCGCCATCGGGTCTTTGCTCAGGAGCGATTTCGCGACGTCCCGCGCCCGTTGCAGCACTTGCCCATCCGGTACAACGCGGTTCACCAGCCCCCATTTGAGCGCGTCTGCCGCCGAGAAGCGCTCACACGTCATCACGAGTTCCTTCGTCCGCGCGGGGCCCAGTTCTCGCATCAGCCGCGGCAGCGCATTCCACGTGAGCGGGATGTCGAGGTCTACCTCGGGAATGGAGAACCATGCCGATTCCGCCGCTACCCGGAGATCGAGGCAGGAGAGAAACACCACGGCGCCCCCAATGGCAAGGCCATTCACTGCGCCGATAGTCACCTGGTCGAGACTTTCGAGTGCCTCTGCAGTCCGGTTTCCAATCGATGCCCGCACACGCTCTTCGAGGATGCTACCACCGCCGTAACGGCCGGCAAGGCTGCGTTTGCCTGGGTCGTGCGGTGGGCGCCCCAGGTCGGCGCCTGCCGAAAATGCCCGCCCGGCGCCCGTCACGATGACGATGCGCGCGTCGGCGTCGTCGCGCAGTTCAAGGCATGCCTGCTGGAGTTCGCGGTGCATCGTGGTGGAGATAGCGTTCAGCTTGTCCGGCCGGTTCAGCGTGATGGTCACCAGACCCGGCAGTTCACGGTCGTGTTCGATGAGCAGCGTTTCCATGAGCGCCTCCTGTACTTCAAGCGTCGCCAAATCGTACAGGGGCAGTGCGTGCTTGGGGTGACTATGTGCCGCGTCCGAACAGGTGCCCAGGAGGCGAGTGTGCATCGACCATCGCGGGCGCGCAGCCGGTTCCCCAGTACCGGACGATTGATTAGGCGATGCGGGCCATTGCGGCGTCCGTCTCCGCCACCAGTTGCCGCATGGCTTCAGCGACCGTCACCTCGCTCCTGATCATGCCGATCCCCTGCCCGGCGCCGGAGTGCATCAGCGGCTCGACGCGGTGGTCGGCAATAGCGCCGAGCAGGTCTCCGACGAGGATGTCGTGGTACGGCATCCGGAGTGGCTCGGGAGCGTCCGGCGCGTGCCACTCGTCGGACCATGCTGACTTCAGCATCCGGAACGTCTTGCCGCTCTCC
>JAFKFP010000021.1 GCA_017308185.1 bacterium
GTTGGGGTCGCGGCGTCCTCGCACCATGCCCGGCACGATCGGCGGGGTACCCATCGCCATCTCTTGCAACCTCCGTATCATCGCGTCCTGCATCGCCGCACCTCCGTCACGTCCTGCTCCGTACTATACGCCGCCAGCCAGGCGCACGAGCGCTTTTCCTGGCTGCCGGACTAAGCAGTTTCGCCGATCTGCCATCGCCCGAGCCACCGCACCGCGAGTCCCACCGACCCCACGCTGATGACGACGAGCAGCACGGCAGCGGTGGCACCGCTCACCTGTGGGTCAATGATGACGTTGGGGATGGCGCCAATCCAGTGGGCCAGGGCCACCGAGTATTCGCGGATGCTCAGATACTTCAGGCCGCTGAACAACCGCGTAAGGACTGCCTCCCAGATGAACACGTAGAGAAGCCCGACAAGCAGCGCGTGCGCCGTGAGGATGCTCAAAGCGAGAAAGACGGCGCAGTAGGCGAATGCCGCCACAACCTCGGCGACGATGAACCCCGTCACCATCGATGAACCATCGACGCCGCTTCCCTGCAGGGCAATCGGTGCACTGACCACGCTGGCCACAAGGACGAACAACGCTGTCGCCGCCCATGCGACCACCAGCTTCGAAGCCACGATCTTCCATCGTGGCACCGGCTTCGACAGTAGATAAACCGCGGTCCCATCCTCGAACTCGGTGCCGAGCGCGGCCGTGCCAAAGATGAGCGCTACGAACGGCAGCAACGACCCCACAAGCACCCGCACGAACAGCACGTTCGTCACCCAGTCCATCGCGTCGGTGTTCTCGCTATTCAAGCGGAACAGGATCGCGAACAGCACCGGGATCGCCACCAGCAGCGCGATGAACAGGGTACGTTTCTGGCCGAAGAGCTGTCGCGCCGTCAGCCGCACGATCGTGTCGTTCATCGGTTCACCAGGTAGGAGAAGACGCTCTCCAGCGACTCGTCGGCGGGCAGCAGTTCGTACAGGGTGACGTCCGCCTGCTGCGCGACGCCGGCCACCGCGAGCGTGAAGCTCGCAAAGTCGCTCGCCCGCACGCTCAGCGAATCGCTGTACAGTTCCACGCCGTCGACAGCCGGGCTCCCCATGAGAGCGGCTGCGAGCCGCCGATTGTCGGCAGAACGGATGGTGAAGGTGTGCGGCCGGTCAGTCATTAGCCGGCGAATGGTCCGGAAGTCTCCCGAGGCAGCCAGTCTCCCGTTCACCACGACGAGGACGTTTTCCGCGAGCCTTTCGACCTCTTCCAGGATGTGTGACGAGAACACGACGGTGCAGCCGCCCGCCGCCATCTGGCGCAGCATATCCATCATCTGGAGCCGCTGTCGTGGGTCGGCGCCGTTGAAGGGCTCATCCAGCAGTAGCACGCCCGGTTCGTGCACGATCGCCGCCGCCACCTTGATCCGTTGCTTCATGCCTTTCGAGTAGCCACCGGTGGGGCGATCTTGCGCGTGTGCCATCTCGACGCGCGCGATGGCCCGCTGTGTCGCGCCCTCCGGGTCGGGAAGGCCATGCAATTTCGCGGTCATGAGGACGAATTGCCAGCCCGTGAGGAAGCCGTACACGGCTTCGCGCTCTGGTACGAGTCCCACATGACGATAGAGTTCCGGGTTTCCGAACGCGGTCTGCCCAAGAATCTGGACGCTCCCGCTCGATGACGCGAGAAAACCAGCGAGCATATGCAGCAGCGTTGATTTCCCGGCCCCGTTCGGGCCCAGGAGGCCAGTGATGCCCGGGCCAATCTCAAACGTCACCGAGTTCACCGCAACGACGTTCCCATACCATTTCGACACGTCTTCGACGCGCACGGTCGCGCCTGCGGCGGGGCCTGGCGTTGGTATGTTCTGTTCGGGCGCGCTGAGGGCGGTCATACATCCAACCGCCTGAAGCGCCGGAACGTGAGCCAGGCGGTGATTGCGGTCACAGTCAGCACCGCGGGGAAGCATATCCAGAGGTCGAGCCCAGATTTGCCGAGATTCGTCTCGCGTGCCACCGATGCATTGAAGATCCACCTGATGACGCCGGTCGCAGCTTCAAATGGCACAAGCAGCACGACAATCTTGAGTGTGACTCCGCCGACGGTGTCCGCGATGACGGCTGCGACCACCGATGTCAGGATGAGCACCGCGATGATCGCAACCGTCGAGTACGCGCGCCGCGGGGTCTGGCTACCGATTGCGGCTGAAATGCACGCGAAGAACACCGCAACGATGACGCCGCTGACCACCACCTGTGGCAGCTCCATCCAGTGGTCCTTCGCATATCCCGCGAGGTCGCTTCCCGCGAGGCCATTCCCGATGAACAACACGAGTTGAGGCAGCAGGGTGATAAACAGCAGCGCCGTGGCGAGTGCAGCCAGCTTCGCGATGGTGTAGTCATCACGGCGCAGGCCTCGCGCGAAATACAGCGGGAGGGTGCGCATGCGCTGGTCACGCGCGAACAACTCGGGCGCCACCGCAGCGCAGAAGATCGCCAGCGTCACCTGCACGAAATCGAAGTAGTTCGCCGGTTCGATAATTCGCGCATCAACCGGCGAGATAGCCGCAATCGCGAGTTGCGCCAGGGTCGGTGCCGCAGCAAGCAGCACCACGGCGACCGGGATAACTTTGGAGGTCGTCCGGCGTCCCAGGCCAAACGCTCCACGCAGACTGTAGGCATAGAGCGACAGGAACGACTGCCGGCGCCCGAGGCGCACACCGTCGTAGTGACGGTACCCGAGGTCGTAAATGCTGCCTGCTGCTTCAGCGCGCTGCGACATCGTGTGCCTCCTCTTCCGCGTGTTGGGGCCGGAACAGGTCTTCGAGGCTCTGGCGGCGCTGTTCGATACGCACCAGCGCGAGCCCGAAATCGGCCACCGAATCGCGGATGAAGTCGTATGGCCGGCTCTCGCCGATCCCAACGAGCACCGTGTGGTTCTCTTCCACCACCTGCAGTCCTGCATTGCGCAGCCGCGCGATGAACTCGTCGATGCCGTCACCGTCGACCTCTATCGCCAACACTTGCGTTCGTTCCGTGAACGAACCAAGCGGGCCGGAGCGCACCAGTTTCCCCCCTTCGATGACGACGAGGTGGTCGCACACGCGTTCGATTTCGCTCAGCAGGTGCGACGACATCATGACGGCGATGCCGAATTCGCGGCCGGTGCGCCGCACGAGGTCCAGCATCTCATCCCGGCCCGCTGGGTCCAGGCCGTTCGTAGGCTCGTCAAGCAGCATCAGGCGTGGGTCGTGGACGAGGGCCTGGGCGAGTTTCACGCGCTGCTTCATGCCCGTGGAGTAGCCCTTCATCTCACGGTAGCGCTCTTCGAAGAGACCCACGTGGCGCAGCGTCTCGGCCGTGCGTTCGCGCGCCGCGGCGCGCGGCAGCCCGTTGATCTGCGCCATGTGGGATACGAACTCGGTGGCTGAAACATCCAGCGGCAGGCAGTCGTGTTCGGGCATGTAGCCGATAAACTGGCGCAACTCGGGGCCGTGACGCAGAGCGTCGAAACCCAGCACCTGCACTTCGCCGCTCGTTGGGGTGACCAACCCGAGGATGATCTTGAGGAAGGTGCTTTTCCCGGCGCCATTCGAGCCCACGACGCCCGTGATGCCGCTGTCGATAGTCACTGAAAAGCGGTCCAGGGCGGTGACTGTGGGATAGACCTTTGTGAGTTCGTGGGTCTCAAGGAGCGTCATTCGCACACAGACTAGCAGACAGTCTGTGACGAAAATATGACAGTGCTTACCGGCCTTGTTGCGCTGCTTCACTCGGCTGAGGTGGGCTGCGGCGCGTTCCTGATAGCTGCGCATGCCCGCGCGAGAAAGCCCGGATCGATGCTCCGCGACAGCTCTCTTCTGTCCACAGCGCCACCAACTCCGCGTCTGAAGCCCGGGGGTTCCGCTGGCCGATCATCGACCGGGTCCGCGAGCATGTGTATCAGCCGCCCACGCGGCGGCCGGTGCGCCAATCGATCATCTGGGCCCGCCGCGCCAGCACCTCACGGACGGTCTCGCCGATAAGCCCTTCGAGTTGGCCCACGTGTTCGCCGTCGTGGCGAACCCATGCGTCCACGAGCTGGTGGATCGTGAATGCGCGCCCATCGGCGGTGTGCATCATCCGCTGCCAATCCTCTGGGCGCATGGCCTGCAGGATCGACACGCTCGCCTTGCGATGCAACGCAAAGTCCGCGAGCAACCATTCGCGGTGCTCGCGCGTCCGGTTGCGAACCGGCTCCCACGCGGCGCCATCGATGAACGAGACTTCCGGGTTGTCCTGCGCCAGCGCGCACTCGAGCGCCGTCCGCATGCACAGGTACTCGTCGTCGCGCAGATGCGCCATCACTGTGCGCGCGCTCCAGCCGCCATCCGCGGGCTGCCTGTCGAGCACAACGTCCGCGGCTTCCGCAACGAGGTGTGCCAGCGTACCGGGTGTCTCCGCCATGAGATCAATTCGCGTGTCCATGCTGCCCATTGTACGCACGCGCGGCACGGCCTTGTGTTCCACCCGGCCCCGTCAGCGCAGCGCGTGCCTCATTCCCTGCCGCTTCGCTACACTCGCCACATGAAGCGTGACCCCATCGAATCCACCTTGCATGTCAACGGCCTCAACCTCGCGTGCTACACATGGCCGGGCGAAGGCGTCCCGGTCTTCTTCGCACATGCCACCGGCTTCCACGCGCGCTGCTGGGACGAGGTGGTCAATCGCCTTCCCGGCACGCCCTGCTACGCCATCGACATGCGAGGCCACGGCCGCAGCGATAAGCCTGCCCCCCCGTACGAGTGGCCCGACTTCGCGTCTGATGTTGCCGCCGCGGCGCGAGAGCTCGGGCTCGATGGCGCTCTCGCGGTGGGCCATTCGAAGGGCGGCTACGCGATAACGCTGGCCGCCGCGCGCGATCCCGGCCCGTTCGCTCGCCTGCTGCTCATCGACCCCGTCATCCTCACGCGTGACCGGTACAACGCCGCCGTCTACGGCCAGGATCACTTCGCTTCCCGACGCCGCAACAACTGGACCTCGGCTGATGAGATGTTCGAACGATTCAAGGACCGACTGCCATTCTCGCTCTGGGAGCCGGCAGTGCTGCGCGACTACTGCGATTATGGCCTGTTGCCGAACCCCGCGGGTGATGGATACGTCCTCGCCTGCCCGCCCGAAATCGAAGCGGCTACCTACGCGGGCTCGTCACGCGGGGGTGAAATCTACGACGCCCTGCCGGATCTGCGCATCCCTGTGCGTATCCTTCGCGCCCGCGGCGATAGCGAAGGCGCACCCATGGACATGAGTCGATCGCCCACCGCGCCGGACATCGCCGCCGCCTTTACTAACGCGGAGGATGTCTACCTGCCCCAATACACCCATTTCATGCCGATGCAGGACCCGGCCTTCATCGCGAGCCAGGTGAGCGAACTCCTCGAGCAGATGCACTAACCAGCGGAACCGCACCGTCTTCCGCGACGTCTGGATGAGCATGGATGTCCACCGCTGGCTTGCGATTCTTGCCGCGGCAGTCGCGATTCCGGGCCTATTTGCTTGCGTGAACCGGCAGGATTCGGCAGGTGTGACGCCGCCCACACATGCCTCATCCCTGGACCTCGCCAGCCTCGCGGACGCGCGGCTCGACGCCGCCCGCGCGTCCGGTGCCAACCCACACGACGTGACGCTCATCGATGTCCAGCCTGTCGTGTGGGATGGTTGCCTCGGTGTTGCCCAGCCGGGCCGCGCGTGCGCGCAACTCGCCGTGTCAGGGCTCATCGCCCGCTTCGATGCCGCGGGACAGACGCTGCGCTATCATCTCGCCGGCGCCCGCGTGATCGGCCCCGTCACGAATCCGACCACGAGCGACGCTACGCCGAGTTCCACCGGCACGGACGCATCGTCGCTCGAGGCCACATTGGCCTACTACGCCCGGGCTGATCTCGCTCTCCGCGAGCGCCTCACCGCTCATGACATCACGGTGACCGCTGCCTTCCCCGGCACGTGCGGGCCGGGCCTACCGCTTCCGAACGTGAGCTGTGCTGTCGCCGGCTACCGGGCAGATATTGAGTTGGAATCGGACGCTGGCCCGTCGTGGTACCGCATCACGAGCATCGGCCGCAGTGCGACCGTGGCGCCGCTGGAGTCCCCAGGCCTCGCCGATAGTGCCTTAGCCACGCTCCAGCAGGACATGCGCGCGGATCTTGCCCGGCGGGTTGCTCTCCCCATCACGCGTATCTCAATCCTCTCGTACGTCCGCATCCAGTGGCCCGATGCGTGTCTCGGGATAGAGCAGCCCGGCCAGGTGTGCGCGCAGGCGGTCACCCCGGGCTTCGAAGCGCTCCTGCTCGTGTCATCGGATCGCGGCCCTGAGCACCGCTACACGTACCGCGGCACGGGCAGCCATTTTGTCGCGGCTGACTTCGTCCCAATGGCAACGATTCTGCCGGCGCCGTAGCAGCGCCACGCATGTTCAAACCGGCCCGTCACCCTGCCAACTTGGTAACCGTGCGCACGTTTCGTGTGGTGATGTGCGGCTTGTACTTCGCCCTGGCGAGCACCTTCGCAAAGGGCGTGTCGAGCGTCGATCCGCGTGCCACCTCCCAGTACAGCACACCCTCTCCCTCCACGATGCCCTCGGCCGTCGCCTCGCTGGTGGCGGCGAGCTCGCCCAGCATGCCTCCATCGGACGCGAAGATGACGTACGCGTGGGCATCCTCTGAGTCAGCCCTGAACGGGCAGGCGGAGGCAATCGAAGCCATCTCGTCCTGCCTCCTCAACACGATCCATGCGTCGTATCCGAACCGCTCACCGAGGGCAGCTTCGATGCGCGATTTCAAGCCCTCGCCATCGGACGCATCGAACACCACGTTGCCGCTCGCGAGCACGGTCTTAACCGCGTCGAACCCGGTCTCCTCGAAGAGCGTTTTCAATTCCGCCGATCGCACCGTGATGCCGTTCACATTTACGCCCCGGAGCAGCGCGACGTATCGCACCTACCGCCCCTGCACGAGCAACAGGAACTCCGCGCGCGTCACCTGCGAATTCCGGAACGTGCCGCGCATCGCGCTGGTCATCATGCGGCTCCCCGGCTTCTTCACGCCGCGCATCGTCATGCACAGGTGCTCCGCTTCGATCACTACGGCGACGCCGTCCGGTTTCAGGACGTCCATGATGGCGTCGGCAATCTGGCTGGTGAGCTGTTCCTGGATCTGCGGGCGTCGCGCATAGGCCTCGACTACCCTCGCGAGCTTGCTAATGCCCACCACCCGGCCATCCGGCACGTAGCCGACGTGCGCTTCGCCATGGAACGGGAGGAAGTGGTGTTCGCACATGCTGTAGAACGGGATGCTCCGGAGCAGGACCATCTCATCGTGGGCCACCTCGAACCCAACTTTGAGGTATTCGAGCGGGTCGATGGCGAGCCCTCCGAAGATCTCTTCGTACATCTCAGCGATGCGCCGCGGCGTTTCCCGGAGCCCCTCGCGGTCGCCGTCCTCGCCGATCGCAGCGAAGATCTCATTCACCGCAGCCCGTATTCTCGCCGTATCAAACGCATGTGCGCCCAAGCATCACCCCTCGCTCAGATTCGCCCCGATCGTAGCAGCCCAAGCTAGCCGGCGCTTAACTTCGCTCTCGCTATCGATCCGCTACACTGGATCAGGCATGGCAACTGCAAAACTCGGATTCATTAGCCGCGTCGTCGGCGATTCTAACGATCGCGAGATCAAGCGCCTCTCCAAGGTCGTCGCTGAGATTAATGCGCTCCACGACGAGATGGCTGCCCTTTCGGACGAAGCCCTCGCAGCCAAGACGGATGAGTTCCGGCAGCGCTACGACGATGGCGAGGAACTCGACGACCTGTTGGTCGAAGCGTTCGCGGTCTCCCGCGAGGTATCAGCACGAAAAGTTGGCGAGCGGCCGTACGATGTCCAGCTCATCGGCGGCATCGTCCTTCACCAGGGCAAGATCGCCGAGATGCGCACCGGTGAAGGAAAGACGCTCACCGCTGTGGCGCCCGTCTACCTGAATGCCATAACCGGCGAGGGCGTGCATATCGTCACAGTGAACGACTACCTCGCCCGCCGTGACGCCGTCTGGTACGGGCCGGTCTACCGCATGCTCGGGCTCACCGTGGGTGTCATCCAGAACAACCTGATTTCCTACATCTACGAACCCGGCTACAAGCCGGGCGAGGAGACCTCCACGGGTGGCCTCGATGATCTTCGCCCATGCACCCGCCGTGAAGTCTACGAATGTGACATCACCTACGGCACCAACAACGAGTTCGGTTTTGACTACTTGCGCGACAACCTCGTCCGTACCGCCGAGGAGCGTTCGCAGCGCGGGCTCGCCTACGCGATCGTCGACGAGGTCGACAACATCCTCATCGACGAAGCGCGAACACCGCTGATCATCAGCTGCACGGCCGAAGAAGCGAGTTCTACCTATATCCGCTTGCGGCGACCCCCGCCTCGCCAGGCACCTCGAAGCGGCAATCGACGCCGAGGTCCTGAAGAAGATCGATCGCGACTACGTCGTCAAAGACGGCGAAATCATCATCGTCGATGAGTTCACCGGGCGGCTCATGCCCGGCCGCCGCTGGAGCCACGGCATTCACCAGGCCGTCGAAGCCAAGGAAGGCTTGAAGGTCCAGAACGAGTCGGTCACCTACGCCACAATCACGTTCCAGAACCTCTTCCGCCTCTACGAAAAGCTCGCAGGCATGACCGGTACGGCCGAGACCGAGGCAGAGGAATTCGGGAAGATTTATGACCTCGATGTCGTGGTCATCCCCACCAACCGCCCGATGATCCGCCAGGACCACGGGGACATGGTCTTCATCAACGAGAAGGCCAAATTCAACGCCGTCGCCGACGAGATAGAGACGCTCCACGCCGAAGGCCGGCCAGTGCTGGTCGGCACGACATCCATCGAGAAGTCCGAATACCTTGGTGAACTGCTCTTGCGGCGTGGCATCCCGCACGACGTCCTGAACGCGAAGCAGCACGAACGCGAGGCCAACATCGTGCGCGACGCGGGCCAGCGCGGCGCCGTCACCATCGCCACCAACATGGCCGGCCGCGGCACCGACATCAAACTCGGTCCCGGCGTCGCTGAACTCGGCGGACTCCACGTCATCGGCACCGAACGTCACGAATCCCGCCGTATCGATAACCAGCTCCGCGGCCGTGCGGGCCGCCAGGGTGACCCCGGGTCCAGCCGCTTCTTCGTGTCCTTTGGCGACGACATCATGAAGCGGTTCTCACCCGATTGGGTGCCGGGCATGATGCAGAAATTCGGCATGACCGAAGACATGCCGCTGCAGTCTCGCATGGTCACACGCGCCATCGAACAGGCCCAACAAAAAGTCGAAGGCGCCAACTTCGACATCCGTAAGCGGCTCGTCGAGTTTGACGACGTGATCAACGAACACCGCATCGTCATCTACGGCGAACGCAATCGAATCCTCGAAGGTATCGACACCCGTGCGAACGTGCTCGGTATGGTGATCGATGAGACCGATGCGGTCATCAAAGCGCATCAGCAGCGTGACGAAGGCGGCATCGACCAGCTTCTCAACGAACTCCGCGAAATCCTGCCCTCGGAGGACATCCCAACCGCCGATGAAGTCCTCGACCTCGGGCACGAACTCGACGACGAAATTCTCGACCGCGCCGAAGACCGCTACGAAGCCACAGAGGCGATGATCGGCGACGAGAGCATGCGGAAGCTGGAGCACTGGCTCCTCCTCGAAACCATCGACTTCCACTGGCGCGAACACCTGACCGCGATCGACGATGTCCGCCAGAGCATCGGACTCCAGGCGTACGCCCAGTTGGACCCGCTCGTGGCCTTCAAGCGCGAAGGCTACGACATGTTCCTCCAGCTCCAGGCCAACATCCGAAAGCAGGTCGCGCGCACGATCTTCAAGGTCAAACTGGCCGAGCCGCCACCGCCGCAGCCGGCGCCAAGCGTGACAACTTCTGCTGGTGGTAGCCAGACGGAGAACACGACATCTGCGAGCCCGGCGGGGGCCCCCGAAGGCGTACGTGCAGCCCCTGTGCTCGCCGCGAGCACCGCCCCGGCCGCGAACGCGCTGCGGACCAACCTCGGCGAAGAAGGCTCTGCTCCGGCCAAGGCGAAGCCTGCTACGAACGGTGCGTCGCCCAAGCTCGGCCGCAACGACCCGTGTTACTGCGGCAGCGGCAAGAAATTCAAGAAGTGCCACGGCGCGGTAGCGTAGCGGCCGCACTTATCGACCGCCTCCAGCCCTACATACAGCGGGCGAGCGAGTTTTCGGGCTGGGACTTCTCCTTCATCGAATCCACGACGGTTGGATCGCCGCTCCCGTGGAACTACGAGGTCCTCGCCCGGCAACATGCCGCCGCCGCCCGGTGCGTCCTCGATCTCGGCACTGGCGGCGGTGAGGTACTCTCCCGTATCGCCACCGGCCAGGCGGCGAGCTTGGTGGCGACCGAGCAATGGCACGTCAACGCTCCTGTCGCGTACGAACGCCTTCAGCCCCTTGGCATGCCGGTCGTCCGCGCCCGCTCCGATGCTCACCTCCTGCCCTTTCGCGATGATGCCTTCGACCTCGTCCTCAGCCGCCACGAAGCGATCGAACCCGTCGAGGTCGACCGTATCGTGGCCCCCGGTGGCATCGTGCTGACGCAGCAGGTCATGGCCGACAACTGGCCCGAACTCACGGCGTTCTTCCCGCAAAAGACGATCTTCCCCGACCACTTTGCTGCCTACCACAATGCATTCGTCAGCCTCGGGTACACCGTCCGCATGCAGCAGCACAACATGAAGACTGCATACCGCTCCCTTGGCGACCTCGTTGTAATGTTGCTCATCGCGAAGGACTACATCCCTGATTTCGACATCGAGCGTGACGCCGAGGCGCTGCTCGCCGTCGAGTCAGCGCTCGGCACTCCCGTGGGTATCGTCCTCACGGAGCCCCGATACCTCCTCGAGGCAAGAAAGCCCCTGGCACCCTAACCGGACTCTTGACTCCCTTGGTTGGGCCGGGTAGTGTTCACCTTAAGGAAGGAGGTGATGCGCATGGATATCCCCAGTCGTAGTTACGATCGAACCCTGGCGCAGGAGGTGACCTCCTCCTAGGACTTAGGTCTTAGCTACGCCATCGGGCCCCGCAATAATTAAGCGGGGCCCTTTTATTTGATCTGTTGCGCGAGACTTCTGCGGAGTCATGATGCCCACGCCCACGTTGCCCACGCCCTTTGCCCCCGCTATCTTCCAGCAACTCCTGACGACCGAGTCTATCGGGCGATTCCTTCTCTACCGGCTTTCCACCGAGACGACCATGACCATTGCCCGCCGCGAGGCCGATGATGGCGCTCCGCACGGCACAATCGTCCTGGCAGAGGAGCAGACCGCCGGTCGCGGACGCCGGGGTCGCAGCTTCGCCAGCCCCGCCGGTGAAAACCTCTACTTCACTCTCATCCTGCGCGCGCCAGTCGACGTCCATGCCCGCCTTCCCGTGATCCTGCCCGTTGCGTTGTGCGCTGCCATCTGCAGCGAAGGCGTCGATGCCCGCATCAAGTGGCCGAACGATGTCTGGGTGGGCGAACGCAAACTCAGCGGGCTCCTGATCGACGCCGAACTTCGGCCGGAGGGGCCGCTCGCCATGCCCGGCATCGGCATCAACGTGAACGGCGACCCTACAACCATTCCAGAGCTCGCTGAAACCGCTACGAGCATCCGGCGCGAACTCGGGTACACGGTTGTCCGCGAAGCGCTGCTCGCGCGCATCTGCAACGAACTCGAACGTCTCCTGTCGGAGCCATCGGAAAC
>JAFKFP010000022.1 GCA_017308185.1 bacterium
GTGCTCGACGAGTTGCAGCGCAGCGGCTCTCGCCGCGTCACGGGACATGAGTTTCTGAACGGTGAACGGCGGACCCTTCCTCCCATGGCAGGCCTTGCATGACCAGTCTCTTACGGCTGCTTCCACACGAAATAGATGCCCTCGTCGCCCGCATGGGGCAACCGGCGTACCGCGCCAGGCAGCTGCTACACGGGCTCTACCGTGAGCAATATGCGAGTCTTGGCGAATTCACGACACTGCCAGCTACGTTTTGTTCGCAGATCCAGGACGAGGGCTACGAGCTCGCTCCCGCAGTCGAAGTCCGGCGAGTAATGAGCGACGACGGCGCCACGACGAAGCTGTTATTGCGCATGGCCGACGGCATCCTCATCGAGACCGTGCTCATGCAATACGCGGCCGCCGGGGGGCGCTCGCGACGGTCGACGGTATGCGTTTCGACCCAGGCCGGCTGTGCGATGGGGTGCGTGTTCTGCGCCACCGGTCAGATGGGATTCGAACGGAACCTCCGCGCTGAGGAGGTGCTCGCACAGGTCCTCGCCGTCCAGCATCTGCTTGCTCAACGCGGCGAGCATGTCACCAACATCGTGTTCATGGGCATGGGCGAGCCGCTCGCGAACTACGCGGAAACGATTCGCGCAGTCCGTCTGCTCACGGATGTTCGGGCGTTTGGTCTCGGTCAGCGCCACATCACGATATCAACCGTGGGATTGGTTCATGCCATCGACCGCCTGGCGGCCGAGCAGCTCCAGGTAGGTCTCGCGATCTCCTTGCATGCGCCGAACGATGAACTTCGTCAGCGGCTAGTGCCCACCGCGGGCCCGACCTCTGTCGCGGATCTCATGGCGGCCGCAAAGCGTTACTTCCACGCGACTGGCCGCCGTGTCACGTTTGAATACGCGCTGCTTGACGGCGTCAACGATACCCCGGAAGTCGCGGCTGAACTCGCGCGTCTTCTTCGTGGTAGCGGTAGCCACGTGAACCTCATTCCCGTGAACCCGACGGCCGGCGGCTTCGGACGCCCTTCACGCACGCGAACGCTTACGTTCGAACGCGTGCTTCTTGATGCCGGCATCAACTGCACGGTCCGTGTCGAGAAGGGGACCGAGATCTCCGCAGCCTGCGGCCAACTCCGCACCGACGCTGCGAACGGACTCGCCGCGGACCTTATCCCGTTAGCTTCCGTCCCAGTCCGCGGACGGCGGCAATCGCCAGCCGCCCCAGCGCAATCCCAAAGCCGATAGCGACCGCCGAGCGCATGTCGAGCCAGGTGTGTACATCGCCCCGCACCACGGGCGCTATCAGGATGCCCGTCCGCACCTCATCGAGAGCGACCGACCGCCCCACGATGATGCCCGCGCTGCTCTGGCGCACGGTGCCCCGCTCGAAATCCGCCTTTCCGATGGCTGACTGGCTGAGTTCGGCTCGGTTCGAATGCAGGCGCTGGATCGCCGCTCGCTCAACCTGCGCCTCGTCGGTGCGAAGGAACCGCACCGCGCTGCGGTCCACCGAGATCTGCGTGGCCTCGATCCGCTCCACCCGCTCGCCCTGGACGTCGTCGTTCGAGCTTCCATCGCGGTATGCCATGTGCGTCCCACCTTCCTGCCGTAGATCTCATCCCGCAAACGCGTAATGCTCAAAGCCGTGCGTACTGATGATTTCTCATTCGATCTTCCTCCAGCACTCATTGCACAGCAACCCGCTGAGCCGCGTGACTCGTCGCGCCTGATGGTTTTGCGCCGCGGCCAACAGGCGATCGCACACCATCACTTCCGCGACCTGCCTTCGCTGCTCACACCGACGGACCTACTGGTCGTTAACGACACCCGCGTGATGGCTGCCCGCATCTTTGGCCGCCGGGCCGACACGGGAGGCCGCGTCGAAGCACTCCTTGTCCGGCCACTTACCCATGTCCGATGGGAAGTCTTGTTTCGGCCCGCGCGCGCTGCCCTCCCCGGCCGTGAGTTCGTCCTTGAGACTACGTCCGGGGAGTTGCTCGCCACCGTTGTGGAGCGCCGCGAAGGTGTGGTCGTGCTTGATTTCGATCGCGCCTTCGACCCGGCGACCGTCGGCCATGTGCCGCTCCCGCCGTACATCCACGGCTACCACGGCGATCCCGAGCGCTACCAGACCGTCTACAGCCGCGAACCGAACAGCGCCGCGGCGCCGACCGCCGGCCTGCATTTCACGCCGGCCGTTCTCGACGAACTGGCGCGACAGGGCAACGATCGGACCGCTATCACCCTCGAAGTCGGTCCGGGCACGTTCAAGCCTGTCACCGCCGACGACCCGCATGACCATGACCTTCACGCCGAGCACGTCACCATCCCGCCCGATGCTGCGGCTGCCATCAACCAGGCGAAAGCCAGCGGCCACCGCACCGTCTCCGTTGGCACCACCGTCGTCCGAACGCTCGAACACGTCGCCCGTGAGCGTGGAGCAATCGAGCCCTACGAGGGTTGGACATCGCTCCGAATCCTCCCCGGCGACCCGTTCCTCGCCACCGACGTGCTGATCACGAACTTCCACCTGCCGCGCTCGACGCTCCTCATGCTTGTCTGCGCCTTCGCCGGCACCGAATTCGTGCTCGAAGCCTATCGCGAAGCCGTCCGTCGCGAGTACCGCTTCTACAGCTTCGGCGATGCCATGCTGCTCCTGCCGTAGATCGGTGCGACGCCGGTTGTACGAATACGAGGGCGGAAATCCCTCTCCCGCAACGCGGGAGAGGGCCAGGGATGAGGACTAATCCCGCCCGGGGATCTCCATGTCCGCGGGTGGCGGCGCAGGATTCACGGTGCCCGCCATCAGCTGCGTTGGCACAAGCATCCGCAACTCATCCAGCGTCCACTTGCCGTGCTTGTACAGGTTCCGCACGGGCGGGTACTGCTCGTTGACCAGCCCGATGCTGCCGCCGGCCACCTGGAAGATCTTGCCGTTGATATTCCACGCCTCGTCGAGTAGCAGGTAGATGGTCATCGGGGCGACCATCTCTGGCCCACGCATATTCGCAGCCTCTTCCGCGGCCCGATTCGCCATCGCCGCGGTCGCCGAACCGCCCCCCGCTGCCGTTATCCCGCGCGACGCCCGCAACTGCCGCGCCGAATCCGGGACCGTCGCCGTAAGGCGTGTCGACGCCCCCGGGGCGATCGCGTTCACCGTGACGCCGTACCGGCCAAGGTCACGCGCGCACACCCGCGTGAGCCCGCCGACACCCGCCTTCGCCGCGCCGTAGTTCGCCTGCCCCGAGTTCCCCTGCAATCCCGAGACCGATGAATAGTTCACGATCCGCCCCGACCGCTGCTGCCGCATCACAACAGAAGCCGGCTTAATCGTCGTGAAGTGGCCCTTCAGGTCCACGCGGATGACATCGTCCCATTCCTGCTCCGTCATGTTGAAGACCATGCGGTCGCGCAGGATGGCCGCGAGATTGATCAACCCGTCGAGCCGGCCGTACGTATCGAGCGCCGTCTTGATGATGCTTTCGCCGCCCTCCATCGTCGAAACATCGGCGAAGTTCGCGGTCGCCTCGCCGCCCGCCTTCTTGATCTCCTCGACCACCTGCGCGGCGGGGCCGTCGTCGTGACCGCTTCCGTCCGGGTTCACGCCCGGGTCGTTCACGACAATGCGTGCGCCCTCCGACGCGGCGAGCAGTGCGCATTCGCGCCCAATGCCTCGCCCGGCGCCCGTAAGCGCCACTACCTTACCATCCAACAAACCTGCCATCGTTCGTCTCCACTTCAGCGCCTTGTGTACAGCGCCAACTTGAAGGCCGTGGAGCGCGACGACACGTGCCATCGCCCTCCACGGCCTCTCTCAGTTCTCAGTCCTCAGACCTGAGTCCTCACTTCCCGATACGCACCGTCGCGTGACCCGGCGTGGTCTTCTTGCCTTCGGGGTTTTCCCCCCAAATCTCGAGGTCGACGAGCTTCTCCCCGTCCTTCTCGTACTTCTTGGTTACCGTGCCCTTGCAGGTGTACTCATCATTCGGGTAATCCATGCCGCGGTAGCTGCACCCGTATGACTTGATGCGGCCCTCGTTGCCGATCCAGTCGTGGAGGAACTGCCCGAGGAACGCGTTCTTCAGCGCGCCGTGCACGATGATATTCGAAAGGCCGGTGCCGACCGCGAAATCCTTGTCATAATGGATCTGGTAGAAGTCCCCGGAACCGGCCGCCCACAGCACGAGTTGTTGGGTGCTCGGCTTCTTTTTCAGCTCTGGGACCGACATGCCTTCGGTGATCTCATCCCACGAAACAGCCATTTCAGCCTCTCCTTTAGTACCGGATTGCGGTGCCGGTCGAAACCGCCACTACCTTGCCGTCCTGGTTCTTGTAGACGGTCTTGTTCGTCACGATGAGCATCTCGCCGATGCTCCCCTTCGTCTCTTCGAGGTTGGCGAGGTGCGATGTGGCCGTGAGGACATCCCCGGCGCAAATGTCGTCCAGGTATTCGATGTCGGTTCCGCCATTGAGCACCCGGTTGAGCGGGCGGCTTGGCTGGGCGCCTCGGTTACGCCCCATCGGGCCTGCTTCGCCGCCCGCTGAGGGCTTGAAGACCGGCGTCCCGAGGTAGCCCGGAGGGCATGGGAGACTACGGTAGCCCGCCGCCTTCGCGGCCGCCTCGTCGTAGTACACGGGATCCGTGTGGCCCACGGAGCGGGCGAATAGACGGATCATCGTCTTGTCGACTTCGTATGTCGTCGGCGAGGATTCCACGCCGACCTCCGCCCGCATCGCATCGGTGATCAGCGGGACCGCCTGTGCCTCAGTCATCTAGACCTCCACCTCTCGGATTGTTGCGCTCGAACACTACCGCAACACTGCACCACTCGTAAACCTGCTCGTTGACTGGCCCTATCCACTCTTGCGACGATCGAAGCAGGTTATCGGAAGGAGAGTGACTGTGGCCCACCCCACCTGCCAGGTCGGCGGCCGCTTCTCACGCTGCCACGGCGCCGCGCAATACGATTGCCAGTACTGCGGCCGGGCATTTTGTGCTGAGCATGCCTACTTCGTCGAAGGGCACGAGGCTGTCTGTTCGCGCAAGTCCTGCGCGACCAAACGCGACGACCTCGCACAACACCTCGAGTACCGGCGCGGCGTCGAGCGCCGCAACAACGCGGGCCTCTGCGGTATCGACGGCTGTGGGCCGCATCCCGGGTTCGAGTGCTCGCTCTGCCGCGGGCTGTTTTGTGGCGATCACCTCACCGAGCGGATGTACCCATTTCGGATGGGTATGGCGACAATCGATCGGCCGGTGAGCATCTGTGCTGCCTGCTGGGACCGCCGAAAGATTTGGCGGGCTGCCTGATATCGCCACCACGTCGTCGCGTTCACTCTTCACCCTCCAACGGTCCGCCTGACAACGATGACGATGCCCCTGCAGCAGTTCGATCAATGCCGCAAGGATGGTGCGAAAAGTGTCATCAGAGTGACGCTTCTCTAGGCCCCGAAAGTTGAGTAAGCTTGTCAGCAACATCACGAATAGAGGGCTCAGCGTTGACGCACGAACACGCACACCACGACCACGCCGATCACGGCGGACATGCAGAGCACGACCATCATGACGCCACCCTGTACCGCTCTCCAGCCGACGCGATAGCCGCTCCCCGCGAAAAGCTCGCCTACGTCGCGCTCCTCGACCCGGATGCCATCGCCGTCGTGGATGTCGATCCGGATTCGCCCACGTACTCGAGTGTCGTGGGGAGCTGGAATGCGCCGATCCAGGCTGCGCCCGATGAGTTTCACCATTACGGCTGGAACATCTGCAGCTCTGCCCTCGGTGGAGGTCACCACCACGAAGGCAGCATGGAACGCCGCTACCTCATCGTCCCGGGCCTGCGCTCATCCCGCATCTACATTCTTGATACCGCCTCCGATCCGCGGAATCCCACGCTCGTGCGAACCATCGAACCCGCCGAGGTGCTGTCGAAGTCTGGCTACAGCCGGCCCCACACCGTGCACTGTGGCCCCGATGGGCTCTTCGTCAGCGCAATCGGCTCAGCCACCGAGAACGGGCCTGCCGGCATCTTCACCATGGATCACTCCACCTTCGACGTCATCGGGCCGTGGGAGGAGCACCGTGGACCCCAGTTCACGGCTTACGATTTCTGGTGGCATATGGACGAGAATGTGCTCGTCACCAGTGAATGGGGCCATCCGCGCGATATCGAAGATGGCCTCGTGCCCGAATCGCTCCTGGGGCGTAAGTACGGGCATCGCATTCACTTCTTCGATATGGCCACGCGCAAGCACATCCAGGCCGTGGACCTTGGCGACCAGCACCAGATGGCATTGGAACTGCGCCCATCCCACGACCCCTCGAAGACCTTCGGCTTCGTCGGAGTGGTCATCGATGTTACGGACCTCTCGGCTTCGGTCTGGACGTGGCATAAGGACGGTGACCAATGGAAAGCCGAGAAGACGATCACCATCCCGGCGCGACCGCTTGACGCGGAGCATCTTCCGCCATTGTTGAAGGGTTTCGGCGCAGTCCCGCCAGTTGTGACTGATATCGGTCTGTCGCTCGACGACCAGTATCTCTATGTTGCCTGCTGGGGCACGGGCGAGCTGCTTCAATACGACGTTTCCGACCCGTTCTCTCCCAAACAGACCGGCGCTGTGGAACTGGGCGGCATCTACCATCGGGCTGACCACCCGTCGGGCCGTCCGTGGGCAGGTGGACCCCAGATGATCGAGATTAGCCGCGACGGGAAGCGTGTCTACACGACGAACTCGCTGTATCGCGCGTGGGACCCGCAGTTCTACCCCGGCGGCATTCCCGGCGCCATGGCTCAGATCGACGTGCTGCCGGGTGGTGGCATCAAAGTAAACGCTGACTTCCATGTCGAGTTTCCCGGCTACCGTGCCCACCAGGTGCGGCTTGAAGGCGGCGATTCATCGACGGACTCGTTCTGCTTTACTGCCTGACGTAGCAGTGTGCGACGCATAGCGGGGCAGGCTCGTTGCCTGCCTCGCTGTGTGCCGCTACATTTCTCGGCAGAAATGAGGCGAATGACATGACTGCTCCAACCCAGGCTCGCGTGAACATCCGCGCAGATATCGAGTTCGGCATGGGCGGCGGACGGGCGCTCAAGTGCGACGTTTTCGAACCGCCCGCAGGTACGGCGAATGGCACGGGCGTCCTCCTTATCCACGGTGGCGGGTGGAGTGGCGGCGACCGCACGCAACTGCGGGGGTACGGGATCCTCCTTGGCCGCTGCGGCTACCTCTGCGTAGCAAGTGAATACCGCCTGACCGGCGAATCCCTCTGGCCCGCCCAGATCGAAGATGTGAAGGCCGCTATCCGCTGGATGCGCACCAACGCTGACGAACTCGGCATCGACCCGGAGCGCATCGTTATCTCAGGCAATTCGGCCGGTGGCCACCTATCGCTTGTGGCAGCCGGGACGAGCAGCATCCCCGAGTTCGAGGGTGTAGGCGGCAATGCCGGCGTCTCGACGAACGTCGCCGCGTGCATCGCGTTCTATCCGCCGACCGGGTTGGATAAGCGCCAATGGGGTGGCCTGCCCAGCCTCTTCGGCCGCGGCGCTTCAACCGAGACGCTTCGCACCGCGAGTCCCCTCACATATGCCACCGCCGATTTCCCACCGACGCTGCTTATCCAGGGCAACGCCGATGACGTGGTGCCTGCCGCGGAAGCGACGGCTATGTACGATGCCCTGTTGGGCCACGGCGTAGCAGTTGAACTGCACATGTACGCCCACCAGCCTCATGGGTTCGACGCCGACCCGCACCTCGGTAGGCAGTGCGCGGACATCATGATGTCGTTTCTGCAACGCACATTGCCCTGACCCGGCCGAATAGCTGAACGGGCCCCACTCCATCCGGCGACCCGCGTGGGACCAAAAAGGCACTCCAGATTAAGGCCGCAACCTATTGCAACTGCAACACATTGCGCGCACGATCGAGAGGCAATGACTCGCCATCCGATACGTGGCATGTGCGGCCTCTCTCCTAACCTGGTTGCGATGGGGACCTCCGCATGACTCTGGCAAGCGCTGTCCGCAGGATACCGCTCACGCGCGGCGAGTCTGCGCGACTGGGCGGGTTGTTCGGCTTCGTGGGATTCCTCCATATTGCTGGCTGGGGTCTCTTTCTCGCGTATGCGCACAGCTTCGGGCCCGTATACGCCGGGGCTGGCACGCTTGCCTACGGTTTTGGGCTTCGGCACGCCTTCGATGCGGACCATATCTCGGCCATCGACGACACCACGCGATTCATGCTCCAGCGCGGTAAGAAGCCGCTGGGCGTGGGGTTCTTCTTCTCCCTCGGACACTCGACGATCGTGTTCCTCCTGTCGT
>JAFKFP010000023.1 GCA_017308185.1 bacterium
GGGCGGCAAGGCGGCGAACGAGAGGCTGTGGATATGGGTGTTTTGCGCATCGTCCCCAACATCGTCGGCACGTTGGCGATGTTCTTCGCGACATTCGCCCTGTTCCACAACATCTTCACCCGCGGCAAGGAAGCCGAGAACGGAAAGGCCGGCGGCTAGGCAAGCGCCGAGGCGGCTGCTAGGGACGCGTCCTGCGCACTCGGGCCGTTCCGGTTGTCTCGCGAAAAGGGTCATGCGTCGGCGGGCAATTTCCGGCGTTTGGCGAAAGGCAATTGGCGGCCAATTGGGGCAGCAGAAAGACCGGAAGACAAGAGGACGGCGGATCGCCATGCCCCTGAAAGCCTCCCGCCGCAGCGCCGTCGAGCCCTTCATCGTCATGGATGTCATGCGCGCCGCCGTCGACCGCGAGGAGGCCGGCGCCCACATCGTCCACATGGAGGTCGGCCAGCCCGGCGCGAGGGCGCCCCGGGCGGTGCTGGAGGCGGCCCGCGTCGCGATCGAGGACGGCCGGCTCGCCTATACCGAGGCGCTCGGCCTCCGGCGGCTGCGCGCCCGCATCGCCCGGCACTACGGCGAGGCGCACGGGCTCGACGTGCCGGTCGAACGCATCGCGGTCACCACCGGCTCCTCGGCCGGCTTCATGCTCGCCTTCCTCGCCGCCTTCGATCCGGGTGATCGCGTCGCCATCGCCGCGCCCGGCTACCCGGCCTACCGCAACATCATGACGGCGCTCGGCCTCGCGGTGGTCGACATCCCGACCAGACCCGAGAACCGCCACGTCATCACGCCCGCCCCCTGCTCGAATGCATACATGACATCGGGCACGCCGTGGCCGCGGGAGTCGCGGCCGAGATACATGCTCACGAGGCCCGCAGCGAGACCGCCCGCTGCCACTACGGGCACTACGCCCCAGGCGCCGAATGGCATGCCTGGCACGAGGTGGTCGAACAACAGGTTCGAGACGACATCAATGGATTTCACGAGCGCAGCCGTGCCCAATCCAGCTGCCACCCCACCAATGGAGGCGTAGAACAGCACTGTAATCTGACTTCGGCCGCCAAGGAGTTTGCGGACAACAAACGCGAGTCCGCCCAAACCTTTGCCCCTTTGCATCGCGTTTGCCATTGCATACCAAAAGTAACCAGCGAGCATGCAACGCGCAGCAGGCCGTCGTGCGGGGAAGCCGACCAACAGTTAGACTTCGCACCATCGAAACACAGTCCACGGCATCGAAAGGAACGATCGGATGAAAGTAGGTTCAGGGTTCGGGGGCACGTGGCTCACAAAGGTGGCGGAGCAAGCTCAGGACGCCGAGGCGATGGGGTACGACTTCGCGAGCACACCGGAGACGCAGCACGATTCTATCCTCGCCGCGACGATAGCCGCTGCCAGCACCAAGAAGCTCGGCATTCAGACGAGCGTCACGATCGCGTTTCCCCGCAGCCCCACCGTGCTGGCGATGGAAGCATGGGACATCCAGCACCTCAGCGAAGGGCGGTTCACGCTTGGGTTGGGCAGCCAGGTGAAGGGCCACAACCAGCACCGCTTCAGCGTCGAATGGACCGTCGGCGCAGCCACGCGCATGAAGGACTACATCCGAATGATGCGCGCGGTCTGGGAATCGTTTAAGACGGGACAGAAGCCGGATTATGTCGGGAAGACGTACCACTTCACGCTCATGACGCCGAACTTCAACCCCGGTCCGATCGCCTTTCCGGACCCAAAGGTTGGCCTCGCGTGTGTGGGCGACGCCATGGCGCGCGTCGCGGGCGAATGCGCCGATGTGGTCATGCCCCATGGGTTCATGACCGACAAGTACATGCGTGACGTAGTCCTGCCGAACGTGGCCATCGGACTGAAGCGTTCAGGACGCGACTGGAAAGACATCGAGATCACAGGCGGTGGCTTCACCGTGTTCGCCGAGACCGAATCCGAGATCGAGCAGGGCCTGGAGAGGCTACGCCAGCCGATCTCGTTCTACGGCTCAACACGCAGCTACCACGAGGTGTTCGAAGTCCACGGGCTGAAGGACCTCGGTATGCAACTCCATTCGCTCTCGCTCGAGGGCAAGTGGGACGAGATGAAGCGCGTCATCCCGGAGGATGTGCTCCGTGTCTTCGCGCAGACCTCGACCTACGACAAGCTGCCCGAGTTCATCCGCGACCACCGCGAGTACGCAAGCCGCATCTCGATCGGCGCGCCAACGCGCACGCCCGAAGAGAAGGAGCGCGCAAAGCACATCCTCGCGGAAGTGCAGAAGATCCAGACACCCGGTGTTCCGCGTGGTATGGAGGCGGCGGCCACCGCATAACCCGCCTCAGCCAGTGTTTCAAAGGCCTCGCCCCGTGCGGGGCCTTTTCAATGAGAGCCATATCTGTCGCGCGAACGCGTGGCGGTGCTACGCTTGGCGTCGAGGTTGAAGGAAATGACGGTTCGCCATAGCACCAGCATCGCAACCGCGCGGGCATAGAGGCCCGCCAGTCTCGCTCACAGCACTTCCGCGTGCAGCGCCGGCTTGCGGCGGCCTCTGTAGCTCCCTGATTTGCGATACCGACTCGCAGCGCATCGCGCTTTCGCGTGGCAATGGCTGCGTCTTGCGCAGGAGTGCATGGTGACCTTCAAACTTGATGGCCTGTGGCGGCATACCGATTTTGTCCGCCTGTGGACCGGGTCAACTATCTCGACGTTCGGCTCCATCATTGGGAACCTCGCAATGCAGTTCACGGCCGTATTGTGGCTGCATGCGGGTCCCGTCCAGCTCGCCATCCTGGCGGCGAGCCAGATCGTCCCGGGTTTCCTGGCGAGTACGGTTGCTGGTGTATGGGCCGACAGGATACGCCGTCGGCCCATCATGATTGGAGCCGACATTGGCCGGTTTTTCCTGCTCGCGACCATCCCGGCCACGGCAGTCTTCGACCTGCTGACATTTGCGCAGCTCTGTCTGGTGGCGCTGGGTACGAGCGCACTTGGCGTATTCTTCTCGGTCAGCACCGAAGCGTATCTCCCGACGGTGGTGAGCCGGTCTGCACTTGTAGAGGCGAACAGCAAGCTCTCGGCTGCGGCTTCAGTCGCGGAGTTCGGAAGCTTCAGCCTGGCGGGCTGGCTCGTCCAACTGATTAAGGGGCCGGGCGCGATCTTTGTCGATGCCCTATCGTTTCTCGGCTCGGCGATCTGCATTTGGCGCATTCGTACGCCGGAGCCGGCTCCAGCGGAAACCGACGAACATCCATTGTTTGTGCGCGATGCCGCCGACGGGTTCGCCCATGTCATGCGAGAGCGAAGGCTGCGCGCGCTGGCCGTTGCGAACGCAATGCTGACGGCATCAGGGCAATTGGTGAGCGTCGTCTACTTGCTGTATCTGGTGGATGATCTCGGGTTCAAACCGGGCGTCCTGGGACTCATCTTCTCGGTCGGCGGTGTCACCTCACTCATCGGCGCGTACCTCGCCAACCGGTCGCGCTGGTTCGGCGGCCTGGGCTCCGCGCTGGTTGTTTCCCTCTGGGTGCGAGCGGCAGGCATGGCGTTCATGCCGCTCGCAGGCGCAGTATCAGCCGTGGGAGTTGCGCTGCTCGTGGCGAACCAACTCGTGACCGACCCGGCGTGGACGTTCTACGACATCAACAGCCTCAGCCTCCGCCAGACAATCACGCCCGACCGGCTGCGTGGCCGCGTGAACGCCAGCATGCGGGCGGTTGAGCTCGGCGCGATGCTGGCGGGTACTGCTGCAGGCGGCGTGCTCGGACAGACGCTCGGTGTGCGGGCGACCTTGTTCATCGCGGTCGCAGGCACGCTGGTGGCGTCTGTTGTGCTCGCGATGTCGCCGGTCGCGCACTTGAAGGCGATGCCGGCGCCCGAGATCGACGAACCGCTCGCCGCCAGGGAGCTGGCAGTCGAAGGCGACCTCTGACCTTATGGCGACCAGTAACAGTCACACTGCCAGCCGCGACTTCAGCTTCTGGATCCGTGTCCACGATTGATCGATGCGTGCCTCGGTGATCGTGCCATCGCTGACAAAGCCCTTCAGGGCAGCGAGCACTCGCGGGACCACATCCTCGCCGCTGCTGTTGCCGTAGAGCAGGATGTCGGCGCCGGCGTTTACGGCGAGCGCGATCGCCTGTTCGAAGCCGTAGTTGTCGCTAATGGCGCCCATCTCCATGGCGTCCGTGCTCACCACGCCGTCCCAGCCGAGCTGTTCGCGCAGGATACCGGTAATCGTCGCCTTCGAGAGCGTGGCCGGATAGTCGGGGTCGAGGTGCGCGTTGAAGATATGCGCCGTCATGATCATGTCCGCAAGGCCGTCGTGGACGATGTTGCGGAACGGTTCAAGCTCGACCGATGACCACGTGTCGGTCACGTTCACGAAGCCGAGATGAGAATCGGCGGTAGAGCTGCCGTGGCCGGGGAAGTGCTTCAAGGTGGTGAGCATGCCGTTGTCGTGGTGGGCGCGGATGAACGCCTCAGCCATGGAAGTCACGACGTCCGGGTCGGCCGAGAAGCTTCTTCCAAGCGCTCCGATAATAGGGTTGTTTGGGTTCACGTTGAGGTCGACATCGGGCGCGAAGTTAAGATTGAGACCAGCGCGGCGCATGGTCTGGGCCATGCGTGCGGCGTGGTCGTAGGTAACGGCCGGGTCGTCGATATTCCCGAGGTACTCTGCGCTGACAGTCGGCGGAAAGCCATGGGTCTCGTCCAAGCGAGCGACCGCGCCGCCTTCTTCGTCCGTGCCGATGATCAGTGTCGGTTGGCCTGTCGAACTCGCGAGACTCTGCAGCTGGGCATCGAGTGCGCGTAGCTGCGAAGGTGATGAGATATTTCGCGGGACGCCACCGACGAGGTAATCGAAGAGGGCCACTCCGCCAAGGTAGTGCTGCTCGATATCGATACCGACCTGGTCAGACGGCGCTGCGCTCTGACCGGTGAAGCCGGCCAAGATCATCGCGCCAAGTTTCTGATCGAGCGTTGGCGGCGGCGGGTTGTCGCGGGCGAGACCGGGGATCACGCTGCGCCGTTGGATGCCTGAGGACGGCGGGGGCGTGTTTGTATCTTTCACGCCGGCGCAACTCGCGAGCATCGTCGCCCCTGCTGCAAATATGGGGACACCGAGGGCAAGAACGCGGCGTCGCGAGTACAGCCGCGGCGTTCGATGGCTGGGTTGGTTGCGAGGATCTAGCGTATGGGCGCTCCTTATAGTCCCCCCGGACGTGACGGCACGGCCGGCGTGACATGGCGCGCGGGCCTACATCCACCCTACTGTGCCCGCTCGCACTTCGCACTCGGGGCCAGGCCGCCCGCCTGCCGCTGCTCTGTTAGGATCGTGAGCGGACTGGAGGCCGCATGTTCACTTCCATCGAGACGTTTCTTCGCTACTTCGACGGCGTGAACCGCCGGGCCATGCGCGATGTGGCAGCGCTTCCACCGGCAGCCGATGGGTGGAAGCCGGCGACGGGCGAGGGTGAGAAGGCGTGGAGCATTAACACCCTCGTAGGGCACATGTGTGGCTCGCGACTGTATTTTGCGAGCGCCTACTCAGGGAGCGGGTGGGTCACGCCCAGGCCGCCAGATGTGAGTTCGCGCGACAAGTGGGTTCCCGCGCTCGAAGCGAGTGCCGTGGCACTGCGCGAAAGGCTCGCATCCACACCGGACGATTGGCTCGAACGAAAGATACCAATGATCGATAGCGATGGTTCACTGGCGGGCTGGCGGCTGCTCCTCATGATGATGGAGCATGACATCCACCATCGGAGCCAGATCGATACCTACGCCGGCATTAACGGATGGGATGTCCCCCAGATCTATAACCGGACGGCGGAGACGATCGGGTCTCTGCAACCTGCCGAGCGTGCGAAGCACGGGCTAAGCGGTGACGGCCATCCGATCTGATCGACTGCTCCTCAATACGTGACGGCGACGACGCGGACGTCCGTAAACGTCTGCATATGGTCGTCGGACTCCAGCGCCCACCACACTGTCCCGCGCTGAAGCGGCCCTACGAGCACGGCACCTCCAACGCAGTTGTACGTCACATGGTCACCATCGTCGTTGACCTGCGGGCCGGGCTGGCGAACGCAGGCGACGCCATCCGCGAGTGTCACCTTCCACGGGTGCGCCCAATCCGCCGTCCACACAATGGAAGGAAGCGGCGTGGTCGGATGCAGCGAAACGAATCCGTCTCCGGCCGCGGCTGCGCAAGCCAGTGGCGCCGTTCGGTCAGGCGCAACCTGGAAGCACGGGTCCAGCACCCCGCTAGCGGTTGAACACGTCCATGCATCGGGGCGCGGTGCGACAGTGGACTGGGCCGTACACGAACCCGAGACGGTGCGGCTATCGCCATCCACGGAATCGACAACGTGGATGATCGTGGGATCGAGCACACCCGACGGCTGAACGTCAGGCTGGGCCGGCAACTTGAACACCGCCGTCCCAATGCGCGCCGAAGCACCTTCGATGGTGTCCTCAGCGTAGTCCATGCTCTGTTGATCCCGGGTCATGATGACGGCAATGACCGGCGTGGCAGTCGACGTATCGATGCCAACGCTCGACACCCGCCAGCCTGTGATGGCGTCGTACCAGCCATCTTTCAGCGCCGAAGCCGCGCCGCCATTCGGCATGGCTGCGCTCACGCCCCACCGTTGTTCAGGTACAACGGCCTTCATGAGGTGGAGGGCGTAGGTGGTGTCGGTCGAGTCGAGCAGGACTCCGGCCCACAGCTTTGAAAGCAGCTGTACGAGCGCTGCGGGGGTAGCAGTGCTGTCGCCCCACGAGAGGCTGGCATTGGCGGGCGTGATCCCGGCGATTCCCCTCGCTTCGAGGAACGCACGAATAGCTGTCGCGCCGCCCACTTCGTCCCAAACCGCGACCGCCGAGTCATTGTCGCTCTCGGTAATCATCGTTGTCAGCAGCTGGCGGTCTGCGTCCGTAAGAACGCGTTGCCCGGCTTCGGACTGCGAGAGCAGTGTCGCCATAATCACAACCTTCGTGACGCTCGCCATTGCGAAGGACTCGCCCGCGTTGCTTTCGTAGACGGTGCCTCGATCGGGCAGCGCGACGGCAACGCCCCACTGGGGTTCGCGCGTAGCGAGGAAGTCAACGGCGGGTTGCGAGAGTGCAGAAAGGCCGTCTGGCTGCAGCGTCAGAGATGTAGAAACCGGGATTGCTGCCGGCGCGGCCGGGGCGACACGGATGCCTGCCGCGGACACAGACCCGATAACGCCATCCGTCACGTAATCGCTGAAGCGCTCAAGGCCGGGTATGTCGGTTCGCCCCAGCGTGATGCCGCCCAACGCACTGATGGCCACCACTGCCACGACCACCCATCGCAATCTCATGCTGCGAGACAGCCTCCAGATGCCTACCCGTGTCGCCGCGCCCTAGCGTACAGCCCTGCGCACCTTCTACCTACCAGGCACTTTTACGCCATATATACGAAAAAGAGCGATAGAGGCCCGGACAGGCCGTGGCCCCCATCGTCCTCCGCCCCTGACCCATGGCCAGGACAGTGGGGGCTACTGTCCCGCCATGGGGGGACTGGCCACCGAACCGCCGCTGTCAGCGGGCTGCGGCTCGACTACGCCTGACGGCTGTTCCGTCAGCTTGGTGACGTCGAGCGATGGGTCGATGGCCTGCGCGATCGCGACCAGCACACCGCGCGCTACCGGCTCGTCGGCTTTATCGATGATGATCCTGTGGACGAGAGTTGGTCGATCGCAACCGAGCACCGCGTCGTGCATCCCGATTATCTCGGGCGGCTGGCCGCATCTGCTGCCGCAATAGACTCATCGATCGCATTGGTGCGCGAAAGCGCACGCCAGATCGACCGCCTGGACGATCCGGCAAAGCTGACGGCAATGGATGGTAATCGCATCCTGCGAAACTGGGCCTACGCGGTGCAGAACGCCCGCGAAGCCGCGAACGCGCTGTTCGATGTCGCGGGCGGATCGCAGATCTACGACAGTTCTCGGCTTCAGGCCTACTGGCGCGACACGAATGCCGGCGCGCAGCACTACGCCTTCAGTTGGGGCAACGCGATGAAGAAGTACGGCCTGTCGATGATCGGCCGCGACGAAGACGGTTTCGCGCTCAAGAGCAAATAGGAATTCGCATCTCACACTAGGGAAAGGCTGGAAAGATGCTCACAGTAGACGACAACGAGGTCCTCTGCAGGGTCGCACCGGGCACACCGACGGGAAATCTTTTCCGGAGGTTCTGGATACCCGCGGCGATGACCGAGGAATTGGTGGAAAATGACGGTACGCCGCTTCGCGTCCGCCTGCTCGGAGAAGATTTGGTCTGCTTC
>JAFKFP010000371.1 GCA_017308185.1 bacterium
AACGCGCTGGGGGTGCCGGTGGTGTCGTCTCCACACGCGTGGAGGTGAACCGCTCTTCCGCAAGCACTCGCTGACGAACGTCTAGTCGTCTCCACACGCGTGGAGGTGAACCGTGTAGGGCGTCTGGCCGGCCCACCCGCGTGTGGTCGTCTCCACACGCGTGGAGGTGAACCTAGCGTTGGTCATTGGGGTGCCCCTTTCTTAGAGTCGTCTCCACACGCGTGGAGGTGAACCGACATTCGGCCGCGTCCTCCCCACGGGTTCGCCGTCGTCTCCACACGCGTGGAGGTGAACCGCTACCATAGAGCGCACTACTACGCTAACACCTGTCGTCTCCACACGCGTGGAGGTGAACCGCCTGCCCATGACCGTTTGGGCAGTAGAACATGGTCGTCTCCACACGCGTGGAGGTGAACGGGGGCCCAAATGACACTAGGAGGCGCATGGTCGTACAAGTGTCCGCGCTCTGCGGACTTCTTCGATGCGGTGCGGCGGCACGAGAACGGAAAGCTTTACAAGCGACTCTTGCGGGAGAAGTACTGGTCGGGACGGTCGTGGTGGCTCATGTGATTGGGCACAGCCTGGCGCGTGACATCGTTCGAACCGTACGAAACGTCGCCCGGAGCCGCGGACCGACGGGTCCGATGTAGCCTCAAGCAACGCTGTCCGCCTTCCGAGTCAACCCAGCGCGGGCTTTGGGCTGCCACTCGATAGCAATTCGGCGAGCCGAAGCACAGTTATCGTCGCTTCCCAAGGTGCCGCCGCTGGTGGTGGAAAGTGCATCAGGCATACATTCTGGACACAAAGTGGACAATGATTGCGCGAGCCGGTAAGAATGCGCTTCAGCGAGAGCGCATCATGGCGAGTTACGACGATTGGAATCGAGCGATATCACTTGCATATACGCGGGGCGCGCCGTCCGGAACGCCCGTGTACCTGGCGGTAGACGCCGAGGCTCTTGAATCAATCGGTGAGGCGTCATTTTCCACGAGTGTTCCGCCGCCTGCAGGTTGGTCTGTAGACTTCCAGCATGCTGTGCGAGGCAGGGTGGTTCATGCGGGGGCCGTACAACTCTCGCGGATTCACGGTAGGCCGGACGACCTCGACGAACCGCCAGACAGCGTCGCGTTCCTCGGGGCGACGGTATTGGCAGCCAGCCGCATGGCCGACGACGCGGTCATCTCGGAGCTAAACTACTTCCTCCGCTTGCGCGAGGTCTTGGGCGTCGACGTGGATGCCGGAGGTCAAACCACGCGGCCCGTGGGTCTCTCGACGGGCGCCGAAGAAGCATTCTGGCAGTCATGGAACCGCTGGTTGAACAGGAAGGGTCTCCTTGCGACTGCCGACCGCGGACCTGAGGGTC
>JAFKFP010000372.1 GCA_017308185.1 bacterium
GAGCAGCGCCGCGATCTCTTGAGCGTCAAGGAACGTCACGCTTCGCTTCACATACCGCTTGTTCGGCATCGAGAGAATACGCTGGCAATGAAGAAGCCAGCTCGGATCGGTCATTGCGACGTAGCGGAAGAATGATCGGATCGCGGCAAGGCGTGTATTGCGGGTGCGCGCCGTGTTGCCGCGCGCCGTTTCCACATGGGTCAGGAAGTCGGCAACGAGATCGGCGTCGAGATCCTCGATCGTGAGCTTCGTCGGCGGCTTCCCGCACCTGGAACTCGCATACCGGATCAGCAACCGGAATGTGTCCCGGTAGCCAGCGACGGTGTGGCGGCTCGCCTCCATTTGCGTAGAGAGCCGGTCGGTGAAGAAGCGTTGGATCAGCGCGGGGAAGTTGGTCGCCTTCATCGGATTCCCGCCTCCGCCGCCACGCCAGTCATTCGGGACGAAGCCAGTTCCAGCAGTTCCGGGACCGCTTCCAGATACCAATAGGTATTGGCAGGGCTTGCATGACCCAGCCATGTCGTGAGCTTGATCATCTCGCGGCTGACATCTTTGCCCGACCGGTACCAGTTCAGCATGGTCCGCACCGCGAAGGTGTGGCGAAGATCGTGAATGCGCGGCCCACGGCCATGTCGAAGATAAAGCTGCGGCTCTCGTAGCCCAATCTGCTGGCACACATGCGCGAAGTTGTAGCGGGCGCTGCAATCGCCAAGACGATGCCCCTCGCAGGTCACGAAGAATGCTCCCGGCCTGCGCCCGAGCAGCCGGTCCCGCTCGCGGCCGTAGCTTTCGAGCCGTTGCACGACGCTATGATCCAGCGGCAGCAATCGCTCCTTGCCGAGTTTGCCCTGCCGGACGTGAAGAATGCCGGATTCAACCTCCAGGTCAGCAGGATCGAGACCGAGAGCTTCGCTGATCCGAAGTCCGGTCACGGCGATCAGCCCGAAGAGCGTCGAGCAGGTCAGGCCACGCAGGCCGTAGACCGATGGTAACGTCCGCGCCTGATCGATGATCGCAACGATTTCAGCTTCGCTATAAATATATGGATGCACGCGTTGAAGGCGGCCAGGCACCAATCCTCGGGGTGGAGCCTCGTGCCTCGGATCAATGCCATGCAACCATTCCGCAAATTGACGGGCCACCCTGAAGCGTGTTGCCCGGGTTCCGGGACTGGCGGATGGCAGGCTCTCGAGCCAGCGCATGACCAGATTGGTGTTCACGTGCGGCGCGCCATCGCGGTCGGCGAAGGTGGCGAAGCGACGGAGTATCCGTGCATCGGTACTCAGATCGGCGCCGAGGACTCTTCTGAGAGTCACGTAGCGGTCAAGTTCGGCAAGGAAGCTCATCGTGCCTCCTCCG
>JAFKFP010000024.1 GCA_017308185.1 bacterium
CGAGGTCGGCATGCTGATCATCACCTTTCCTGATGAGTTGGCGCCGGGCGATGTGCTCGTCCGCACCACCCTCTCCACTATTTGCGGTACCGACATCCACACCATCGAAGCGCCGGATGGTATCGGCGTCCCGCTTGGCCACGAGGCCGTGGGCATCGTCGAAGCCGTTGGTCCGGGCGTACACAAACTCGCGCGGGGCGACCGCATTGTGGCCAGCTGCCTGTACGTGTGCGGCGAATGCGACCGGTGCCTGGAAGGCGAGGGCGCGATCTGCGAGACGTTCCGCCAGGGCCCGCCCGGGCCGTTGCTGATGGGCCTGCAGGGCGAGCGCTACATCCTCCACGCTGCCGATACCACCGCCGCGAAGGTGCCGGACAACATCGCCGACGAGCAGGCGATCTTCACCGCCGACGTACTTTCGATCGGAATGGCCACGCTCGAACGCGCTGGTATTCGCACCGGTGATAGCGTGGCTGTGTTTGGCCAGGGGCCCGTAGGGCTGTCTGTCGTCGCCTCAGCTCGCGCGCTCGGTGCTGGGCTCGTCATGGGTGTCGATTCCGTGGAATACCGTCAGCTGATCTCGCGCCAGCTTGGCGCCGACGCTGTGTTCGCTGCCGGCGAGGGCGTTGCGCGCGTGAAGGATGCCACCGGCGGACGTGGCGCCGATATCGTCGTCGACGCGGTGGGCGGCAACGTGGCCGTCTTCCAGGACGCGTGCCGGGCCAGCCGCGATGGCGGCGTGGTGAGCACGGTGCTCGGCATCCAGGCGCCGCCGCCGGATGTTCCGCTCATCCAGCGCACACTGGTCGCCACGCTCTGTCCCTTCGGCACCCGGCGGCTTGAACGCCTCATGGCGATGCTCGGGAGTGGCAGGATAGACCTCAGTCCGCTGATTACGCACCGCATCCCGCTCGCCGACGCACCGGCCGGATATGCGATGTTCCGCGAGCGCCGCGAAGGCGTCGTGAAGATCCTCCTCACTCCCTGACGTGCCGCGTCAGACACATGTCCACGCGAAACACGCTCGAAATCCGCTCATGGTAGCCTCCGCGTACCACAGCTGGAGTGCGCACCATGATTAAGGCGTTCGTCCTCATCGTCGTCGACCCCGCAAAGACCGTCGCGGTGTTCAGCCAGCTGCGCGCCATTAGTGGCATCAGTGAGGTGCACCAGGTGATGGGCCCGTACGACATCGTTGCCATCATCGAAGTGGAAAACCTCACGGAAGTGCCGGCTGTTATCAGCCGCCACATCCGGGCGATCGAAGGCATCGAAAGCACGACAACGTGCGTCACCTTCCCCGAGGCAAACGGCGGGTAGCGCCCCACGCCCGGCCCACCGGGTGCTATGCTCCGCGGATGCCACCACTCACATCTGCCGAACGTGACGAGTTCCTGTCGCGGCCGGGCGTGCTCGTCCGGATAGCCACTGTGCAGGCCGATGGCTCGCCGCACGTCACACCGGCCTGGTTTATTTGTGAGGATGGCCAAATCTTCTTCACGCCACGTGCTGCATCGAGTTGGCTCGCAAACCTCAGGCGTGACCCACGCATCGCACTCACGATTGATGAGGAGCCAACCCCCTACCGCAAGGTCACTGTCGAAGGCCGCGCACGCATTGTGCATGAACTGGGCGACGACGATGACTGGCGCGACCTCTACCGCCGCATCACCCGCCGCTACGTCTCGCCTGAAGGCACGGAGGCGTATATCCAGGCCACTATCGACCAGCCCCGCGCACTGATAAGCGTGCCGCTCGCTGGTTCGAAGGTCCGGACATGGCGGATGCCTCTCCAGGGAGAATCGCACACGGGCATCTGGCACCGCCGCTACTACGTCGAGGGCTCGAAGATGGCCCACGAGGCCGACGGCAAATAGCCGCGAAACGCCGGCTCGGCCGGTAACCACGTTTCTATCGCTACGCTCGGTGTTGCGAGCTGTGACGGGCTGCTCATCACTGCCCTTCGCCTTCTATGGGCAATAAGCAGAATCGGCACTCATCAGGTCTTGCCTGATAGTACGGTGGCGACGTACGATCAGTGTTGTGACGACGGAAGACAGCTCCATCCCGCTGCGTCGGCTTTACTGGCAGGTCACGCGCCAGCTGGACACAGAACGGCTTCGCGAGTGGGAACGCTCGCGACTCACCCTTCCGCAGCTCCGCGTCCTGTTTCATATCCGCCGTTCGCCCGGGATTACCACGGCCGAACTCGCTCGCTTGCTGGGCGTCACTGTGTCCACGACAAGTGGGCTCGTCATCAAGCTCACAGACCGTGGCCTCATCGAGCGCCAGTCAGTGCCGGACGATCGCCGCCAGGCCGCCCTCCATCTGACCGATAGCGCGGCTGCTCTCGTGAGCGAGATTTCCGAGACGTGGCGGCCGTTCTTCGTGCGCGTCGCGGATGCCCTCGGTGACGACCTCGATGGCGTGACGGAGGCTCTGCAGAAGCTTGTGGCCGCGGCGGAACATGTGCGCGCCGTAGAGCCCGCCATCCTTGAGCCCGCAGATGCGGCGGAGGCGGCGACATGACCATCGCTGCGCCTCACGCGCCCCACTCCACGTTCCGCGCCTTCCGCAACTACAACTATCGCCTCTACTGGTCGGGACAGGTGGTCTCCGTCACGGGCACCTGGATGCAACGCATCGCACAGGACTGGCTCGTGCTCCGCCTCACAGACTCGCCTCTCGCACTCGGCCTCATCTCCGCAGTCCAATTCACGCCCATTCTTCTCTTTAGCCTGTTTGGCGGTGTCTTTGCGGATCGTATGCCCAAGGTCCGGCTGCTCACCGTCACGCAATCGGTCATGGCGGTCCAATCGCTCGTCTTCGCCATCCTGGTGTCCACCCACCTGATCGAGTTGTGGCAGATCTTCATCCTGACTGCGGTGCTTGGCACAGCCAGCGCCATGGATGTGCCCACGCGCCAGGCATTCGTCATGGAGATGGTCGGCCCCGACGACGTGCCCAACGCTGTCGCACTCAACTCGATTCAGTTCAATGTCGCCCGTATTCTCGGTCCGGCCTTGGGCGGCTTCGCTATCTCGGTCTTCGATGTCGCCGGCTGCCTCTACATCAACACAGTGAGTTTCGCGTTCGTTATTGCAGCGCTGTTCCTTATGCGGCAGCGCGAATTCTATGCCGTGCCAGCGCGCGCGACAGGCAAAGTCCTGCAGCAGTTGGCCGGGGGCATTCGCTACGCGCTCACCACGCGCGACATCGCCGTCATCGTCATCGTCCTCGGGATCGTCGGTGCATTCGGGTACAACTTCACCGTCATGCTGCCGCTTGTCGCGAAGTACTCGCTCGGTTCCGGGCCTGGCGGCTTCGGCCTTCTCACATCAGCGATGGGGGTGGGCTCTGTCCTCTCAGGGCTATTCATCGCCCGCGCCGAACGTCCGCGCATTTCGCGCCTGTTTATCGGCGGCGCCGGGCTCACATTGCTGCTGTTCGTCCTCGGCTTTTCCACGACGTGGTGGCTCGCCCTGCCCGTGGCGGCCGCCCTCGGCGTCTTCAGCATTGTCTTTCAGACGACAGCGAACACACGCTTGCAGCTTCTTGCGCCTCCGCAAATGCGCGGCCGCATCATGAGCATTTACCAGTTGCTCTTCGCCGGGACGACGCCCATTGGCGGGACCTTTGTCGGACTGCTCGCGGACAAGCAGGGAGTGGGACCGGCGATCGTGGTCGCTGCGGCGCTGTGTGTCCTTGGCCTTGGCGCCGGGCTGGCATACCTGCGTTTCGGCCCGCGTCCCGCTCCCGAGCACGAGGAAGATGCGCCCGCCGCCTCGCCGCCTTCCGCACTCAACGAGCCACCGGCCGCGGCCAGCCAGTAGCGCCGCTCTAGAGCGACCCCACCAGCTCCAGCGCTTCCTTCCGCAACTCCGCGCGGAAATCCGGGTGTGCGATGGAAATCAACTCCTCCGCACGCTGCCGGTGGTTTTTGTCCATCAGCCGCGCGACGCCGTGCTCGGTGACGATCGTATCGGCGAGGTAGCGTGGGATCGTGACCAGCGTGCCCGCCTCGTGCCGCGCCACGATCTTATTGATCGTCCCCTCCACGGCGGTGGAACGCATCACCGTAATCGCGCGGCCGTCGCGACAGATAGCAGCCGAAATGTGCGTGTCGGGCTGGCCCCCGGTGCCGTTGATCATGTGCCCGCCGAAGCGATCCTCGCTCGCGATCTGGCCCAGCAGGTCGACCGCGACGGCGCTATTGATGGATGTCATCTGGCGGTTCTGCGACATGTAGGCCGGGTTCAGCAATACGTCCGGATCGTAGAGTTCGAACACCGGGTTGTCGTTGATGATGCGCAGGTCGTCGCCGTCGCAGCCGCTCCATGCGACGGCCACCGCACGATTCGGATGGAGCGTCTTCTTTGCCCCGGTCAGGATCCCGCGCTCCCACAAGCGCGCCAGCCCGGGCGAACCGAGTTCTGTATGCAGGCCGAGGTCGTGCGCGTCATCGAATGCGCCTGCTTTGAACATCAACGAGCTCGGCTGCCCCACGCCCACCTGGATCGTGTCGCCGTCCCGGATGAGCTGGCGCACGTTGTCCGCGATCGCCTGCGCCGCGGGGTCGACGATGGCCTCTCCGAACGCGATGCCCAACATCGCCGGCGGTACGAGGTGAAAGTTCGGTTCGACCAACGCCAGCTGGTCCAGTGACGCACGCTCCAGGATACGGAGCAATGCGGGCCGATCGGCCTCGTTCGAAAGCGTCTCCACACGCTGCCGGATCGCCGCCTTGTCGATGCGTTGGAGTGCGCCCTCGACGAACGTCTCGATCTCGCTCACATGCATCCACACGTCGCCGTGCACGGGCGTCATGTTCGGGTCCACCACGGCGATTGTGTGCTTGCACCGCCTGGCGTACGACTTTCGAAGCCACATGTGCGGACCGAAGTGGATGAACCCGGCCTCGTTCGGCGCGCTGCACGTCGTCAGGAACACGTCAGGGATGCGCGCTTCCTCGCGATGGTCATCGAACGGCTTCATTCCCAGCATGAACGTCGTCGGCAGATACGTCGCGATCTGCGCATCCGTCGCGAAGCGCGAGCTATCTCCGATGAAGATCTCAATCTCTTTCTCGCCCACCGGAGCATCCGGCCCGAAAAGCTGCACCTCGCGCGGTGCGATGAGCCGGATGTCCACCCGCGACAGCGCCTTGGCCCGCTTCTGGAACGCAGCGGTCAGCTCGCCCGGCGCGAGGATCGTCAGCCGCACAAGGTCGCCCTCCTGGATGACCTCCATCGCCTCGTCGAGTCCCTTCAGCCGCGACCGGTACTCGTCCCGCCAATCCGCATAACGCGCCATCGCCAATCCCCCACGAGTGGTATCTGGCGCACTCTACGGCACAACGCGCTTCAGCAATACCGCAATCAGTAGCCACCGGTTCGAGGGTCATCAGTACCGCGACCGTCAGGGAGCGGTCGGCGTCGCATCGTGGGATCTGGCCTACTCCAGCACCGTCGCCACGACCGGGTCCTCTTCCTCAAGCTCCTTCCGCTCCCGCCGCAACCCCTTCAGGTTTATCGACAGCGTCTCGCGGCCCCACAGCAGAAACGCGGCGCCGAGGATGCTCACGGGCACAACGTTCACCAGGTGCGCGAGTATGGCAAAGCTCAGCGCGCTGCTCGGAGCCACATTGAATGGCAGCAACGAGAGCGTGGCGGCCGCATGGAACACCCCGATGTACCCCGGCGATGACGGGATGAGCATTGCAAGGTTGGTTGTGCAGGTGAGCAGCACCGCCACCGTGATCGGCGCGTTGATGTGCAGTGCCCGCATCAGCATGTAATTGATCGCGAAGGCGCCAAGCCATGCCGTCCACGACCAGCCCCAGATCGACACCACATGGTCACGCGAGAAGAGCTGCCGCCATCCCTCTTTGAACGAGACCGCCTCTTCCTGCAACCGCCGGCTCCCCGGCATGAAACGGCTCTGCCCAATGGACGACGCGATATGCCCCAGCCTTCGTCGCAGGAACGCGCCAAGGATGATCGCGACGATCACGCCCGCGATGATGTACCACGCGATATGCAGCCACGACACGTATTTGTCTGGGATCGGCAGGAACGGGCTCACCAGCACGAAACCGGTGAGCAGTGTGAGCCCGTCGGTTACCCGCTCCGTCAGGAGCGACGAAAGCACGTGCCCCACGCGGATGTCCGGCTGTTTGGAGGTCATCGCTACGCGCGCCACATCGCCAAGACGAGCGGGCAGAACGTTATTTAACAGGAAACTGATATGCAGAATCCGGTACAACCGCGGCGTGGTGACGTGCGAAGCAGCGGGCAACAGCAAGCGCCATCGGAACGTTTTCGCGAGAAGTGAAAATAGGAGGCAGGTCACAGCGAAACCGATGTATTTGGGGTTCGCAGATTCGAGAGCGCTCGCCGTGCTGTCCCAGTCGATGAGCCGGACCAGCAAAAACACCGAGACTCCTGTGACTACGATACCGAGAATGAATCGCCGCATGCTGCGCTTCGTGGAGAAGGTTCTCCACAGGAAAGCGTGACATATTTTCGTTCTTCCGTCAGCGGGTTCAGAGAACTACGCTTTTAGGGTGAGTGTCACGTCCACGCCTGCCCGGCCAACCATGCCGCCGGCGCCCGAACCAGCGCCGCTTCGGCGTCCGCAATGGCTCGAGCACGCGTGGATGGCCCTCGAGATCGCCAGCCTGCTTGGGATGACGGGCATGGTGGTGACGCGCATCTGGCAGGACCACGTATGGGCCGGGTGGGCGCTGGTCGCCGTCACTGCGCTCATCTGGGCGCCGGAATTCCGGCTACGCCGTGCGCGCCGCTGGTGGTGTGTCTACGTCGCCGGGACCTTCATCTACACGCTCCTGCGCTCCTACGCCGACAACGATGGCATGCCCATCCAAACGATGTACACCATCGATTTCGACCACCTCGTGTTCTTTGGGCACGATCCGGTGGTCTGGATGCAGGAACATCTCTTCTCACCGGCACATGTCACGCCGCTCGATTTCCTGGCGGTCCAGGTCCACTGGTCCTTCTTTGTCGTCCCCCACGCAGCGGCGATCGCCATCTTTATCTGGAAGCGCAACCTCTTCCCGCGGTACGTAGCGCTCGTCGTTGCGACGCTCTACCTCGGGCTCGCGCTCTTCTTCCTGGTGCCCACCACTCCCCCATGGCTCGCTGCACGGGCTGGCGACCTTCCCGGCGTGTTCCGTGTGATGGACTTCGTAGGGGATGCGGCCAACGGCAGCGCGTATAGCGCCGTCTACTCATCCATCGGCGAGCCAAACCCTGTCGCAGCGATGCCCTCTATCCATATGGCCGTCACCTTCGCGCTCTACCTCTGGGCGCGCGACCACCAGCCGCGGGTGGCGCCATACCTGCTCGTCTATTCCATTGTCATGGGCATGGCGCTCATTTACCTCGCCGAGCACTACCTGCTCGACCTCGTCATCGGCGTCGTCTGCGCGCTCGCGTGCCACTTCGTAACGCGCCGCATCGTCCCCGTCGCAACGCCGCAACCGGCGCCCGCGAGGGCATCGGGCCTCTAGCCTTCACCTCGTGTTGTACCGTTTCCCGTCCTCGGACTAACATCAAGGGACATGACTGCCCAAAAGCCACGCCGCGTGCGCCGGCGCGCAGTACCGGCCTCAGCGCTCCCTCGCCCCTCTTCCGTCGAACGCGAAGCACAGGCTTCGGCCGAGTTCGACGACGATGAGACCGTCGCAGGGCGTCCCGCAGCGCTCCATCACCGTCAGCACCACGTCACGAAGGACTACAGCTACGTCCACCGCGACCTTCTCACCATCCTCGGGGTGGGGGTCGTGGTGGTGGCCTTCATTGTGGCGATGTCCTTCGTCGTGGCCTGAGCGCCCACCGTCGAATCGGATGCACCCCCGCCCGCACGCTTGCAGCGCAGCCTTCAGCCCTCGCCTCATGCCTCATCTCTCACTTGTGCTACCGTTACCGTCATGAGTCAGATCGGCGATATCACCGACCTTCAATCCATCGATGACCAGGCCGCCACCCTGACCGCAAACCGCGAAGATGTCGAGCAGCGCCTCGCGGGTGATGACGAACTCGCCGCCGCGCGCGAACGCCTCGTGGCAGCCGCGGATGAACTCGCTGGCCTGCGGCGGGAGCAACGACGGCTCGATGGCGAGGTGGCCGCGCTCGATGCGAAGGTCCAGGGCGAAGAGAAGCGGCTGTATGACGGCTCCATTAAGAACCCGAAGGAACTCGGGTCGCTGCAGCAC
>JAFKFP010000025.1:0-8236 GCA_017308185.1 bacterium
CATAGCTATACCCGAGCCCTTCGGCAGCGCCTGCCTTGACCCCGACCACGACGAGCGTGGTCGAATCCCACGTGAGCGTCCCGTCCGACTCCGGTTGGTCCGTTGGGATGCGATAGGCCGCGACCCCGAGCTCTCGCAGCGGCGTACCCGCGCCATTCGCCATTACCGTCGCCCTGCAAGCACGCCTGCCAGCGCCTGGTTGAAGCTATCTTTGATGATCTGGATCGAGGCTGGATCACGCTTGAGTAGCGCGCTCGTGAGTCCCTTGGCCTGCTCGAACGTGATGTGTGGGGGCAGCGGAGGCACTTCCGGGTCGGTGACCGCTTCGAACACGACAGGCCGGTCCGCCCTCAGCGCCTCGTCCCAGGCCGGTCCGATCTCTTCGGGCTTTTCCACACTGATCCCCTTCAGCCCGAGCAACTCCGCCTCGCGCGCCCACGGGTAGGGCAGTACGTTCTGCGACGCCTCGTACTTCGTGTTGCCCTCCATCACGCGCATCTCCCACGTCACCTGGTTCAGGTCGTGGTTCTTGAGCACGAGAATAATGAGCCGTGGGTCGCTCCACTCCTTCCAGTACCGTGCGATCGTCATGAGTTCGTTGTTACCGAGCATCTGCATCGCGCCGTCGCCGACGAGCGCGATCACCGGCCGTTCGGGGTAAGCGAACTTGGCCGCAATCGCATACGGCACACCAGGGCACATCGTGGCGAGGTTCCCGGAAAGCGATGCCATCATGCCGGGCCGGACCCGGAGATCGCGCGCGAACCAGTTTGCAGCCGAGCCAGAATCCGACGTGAGAATGCATCGCTCGGGTAGGCGTGGGGAGAGCTCCCAGAACACCCGCTGTGGGTTGATGGGGTCCGCATCCTCCATCGCCCGCGCTTCCATGACCTTCCACCACTCCGTCATGCCCTTTTCTATCTCTTCACGCCAACTGCGGTCCGTTTTGCGATGGAGCAGCGGGATGAGGGCGCGCAACGTCGCTTTGGAGTCGCCTACCAGGTTCAGTTCCATCGGATAGCGAATGCCGAGCATCCGGCCATCGATATCGATCTGTACGCCGCGAGCCTGCCCTTCCGGGGGTAGGAACTCCGAATAGGGGAAGCTGGAACCGACCATCAGCAACGTGTCGCAGCCCATCATCATGTCCCAACTGGGCTTCGTCCCCAGCAGCCCAATCGAGCCTGTCACGAACGGAAGCTCGTCCGAGAGAACGGCGCGCCCAAGTAGTGCCTTCGCTACGCCCGCACCCAACAGCTCCGCGACCTCGACCACCTCATCCACGGCGCCTTTGGCGCCTGCCCCGATGAGCATTGCGACCTTCTTGCCTTCGTTGAGGACGGCCGCCGCCTTGACCAGGTCGGCTTCGGCGGGCACCACAACCGGCTCGGAATATGACGTGCTCGAGTGAATCGTCGAATGCGCATGCGGCGCTTTGGGCACTGCCTCAAGGTCCTGCGTGTCGTTGGGCAGGATGATGCAGGTGACCGTGCGTTCTGTCCGCGCGATGCGGACGGCGCGGTCAACCAGGTGCCGTGCCTGCACCGGGTCGGAAAGCATGTGGACGTATTCTTTCGCCACATCCTTGTACAGCGACATAAGATCGACTTCTTGCTGGAAACTGCCGCCCAGCGCCGAACGCGCTGATTGCCCAATGATCGCCACGACCGGTTGATGGTCGAGCTTGGCGTCGTACAGCCCGTTGAGCAGGTGAATGGCCCCGGGCCCCGACGTTGCCATACACACGCCGACTTCGCCCGTAAATTTCGCGTGGGCGCACGCCATGAAGGCGGCCGCTTCTTCGTGGGAGGTGCGTACGAACTCGAACAGGTCGCCGGCGCGGTCGAGCGCACCCATCATTCCGTTGATACCGTCGCCCGGGTATCCGAAGATGCGCTTTACTCCCCACGTGGAGAGCCGTTCAAGTATGAAGTCGCTCACGGTCATGGACATTCGCCACCTCCCTTACCGGCAAAGGGTCGCGGCGCGATGGCCCCTGCCGCTCTTGACGCAGGCGCCGTGGCATGATGATGGCTCGCCTGCGATGTACTGGCTTCATCCTAGAAGTTCGCACGTTGCAACTGTGCTTCAACCAATCGCGCGCCATATCACGAAGCTCTACCACTCCGTTTCTTCCCGTAACCCGTGTGTCCCCCCTCGCTGCCAGCCTTGCACGATCCCCCTCAAACAGGCAGTATCGTGCCGCGCGACGCGTGGCCCCGCACAATGAATAGCCAAGACACCCGACTGCCCCTGCGAGACGTCACTGTGCTCGATCTCAGCGATGAGGGGCTCGTGTTTGCCTCACGGCTCCTCGCTGCACTCGGCGCCCGTGTCATCCGAGTCGAGCCGTTGTGCGGGGATACCGTGCGGACGCGGCCCCCGTTCGCGAACGGCGTCGTCAACCTGGAACGTTCACTCGCGCACATCCTTTACAACGCCGGCAAGCAGAGCCTCGCTGTCGCATTCGATCGGCCCGAGGCGTGGGATCTCGTGGCCAGAGTTGCGCCCGCAACCGACGTCGTCATCGCGCCGATGGAAGCTTCGCCGCTCACGCGGAGGTTTCTCGATTCACTCCATGACGACGCACCTCCCGCGCTCGTGGATGCGGTCCTCTGCCGGGATACGCCGCAGGCCGCGGTCAGCGACCTGATCGGCACAGCCGCAGGCGGCCTGCTCTACCTCAACGGCTTCGAAGACGACCCGCCGAATGTGCCTGCAGGACGCCTCGCTTACAAGCAGGCGTCACTGGCCGCCGCCGTGGCTGCCATGTCGCTGGTCATGGAGAGGCGCCGGGTTGGCGGCGCGGGTCACATCACCGTGAGCATGCAAGAGGCCGTCACCTGGACGACGATTCAGACCGCAAACCTGAACTACTGGCCGTGGCACCGTACCCGGCCCCACCGTCAGGGCATTCACAACGTCGGCGGCCGCACGATCTTTCCCGCCCGCGACGGCCGCTGGGTCTCGTTCTATCTGCACCCGCCGTATTGGGACAACTACGTAAAGTGGGCCGTCGAGGTCACAGGCTCTGGCGAGCTGGCAGCTCCTGAATGGCGCGACCGCACATACCGGTACCGCAACGGTGCAGAGATCCTTGCGCGTACCACCGAGGCCATCTGTCAGACCCGCGATCGTGACGACCTGGTCCTTGAAGCTCAGCGGCGCAGTCTGCTCGTCGTGCCTGTCCAGACGCCACGAGATATCGCGTCAGATGCACACTTGCGAGAACGGGGCTTCTTCCAACCCGTCTCCTATCCCCAATTCGATGGGACGATCGAAGTCCCACGGCCGCCGTTTCGTTCCTCGGTCTATACCGCCTCGGCCGGCCGTGCGCCGGCACTCGGCGAGCACACCCGCGTCATCCTGCGAGAGCTGGCCGGCATGTCCGAAGCCGAGATCGACGGTGTCGTCGCATCCGGCGTCGCGGCTGAACCGGCCGCGGAGGCAGGCGCGTGAACCACCAGCCGCTCCACGGTGTCAGGATCCTCGACTTTTGCTGGATGATCGCCGGTCCGCTGGCCACGCGGATACTCGCCGGCCTCGGGGCAGAGGTTATCAAAGTCGAATCCTCGGCCCGCATGGATGCTATCCGCGAAATCGGCGTGCAGCCGCCGGGCATGCTGACCCTCGATACCAACGGGGTCTTCAATGACTGCAACGCGGGCAAGAAGAGCATCACGCTCGACCTCGGCACCGCCGCCGGGATCGAGATCGCCAAACGCCTCGCTGCGCAGTCCGATGTGGTCACCTCGAACTTCACGCCCGATCGTATGGACCGCTGGGGGCTCGGATACGATGACCTCCGGGCACTCCGCGAGGACATCATCGTCGCCAGCCTCCCGGTCATGGGAAAGGAAGGCCCGCACAGCGCATGGCGCTCCGTCGGGAATGGCATCATCGCCATGGGTGGGCTCAACGCACTCACCGGCTTCCCGAATCGGGCGCCTGTCGGCCTGGGCACGCTCCATTCGGACTTCACAACGCCGTATTTCGCGGCGCTCCAGATCATGGCGGCGCTTCACGATCGCGCGCGTACCGGGCAGGGGCAGTTCATCGAACTTGCGCAGTACGAATCGGCCGTCCATCTGCTCGATACAGAACTCGTGGACTTCCTCGTCAACGATGCTGAGCCGCGACGCGCTGGCAACCGTTCTGTCGAATACTGTCCGAATGGAGTATTCCGCTGCGCCGGCGACGACCGGTGGGTGGCAATCACCGTCCGGAGCGCGGAGGAGTGGCACGCGTTGTGTGACGTCTTGGGCCTGCCGCAGCTTGGTGCACGGGCCGATCTCCAGGCAGTCGAAGGGCGCCGCGCTGTAGAGCCCGAACTCGAGGCGCTGGTCGAGGCGTGGACCTCAAGTCGCGACCGCTGGCACGTCGCAGCGACCCTCCAGGCCCGCGGTGTGCCTGCTGCCGCTGTCGCCGATGTGGCCGATCTGGTTGAGCACCAGTCCGGCGCCGACGACGCCTTCGTCCAGATCGCCCATCCCGTGGGAGTAGAGATGCTGGTGCAGCACCAGCCGCTCACGTGGGATGGCGAGCGGCTTCCCACCGTGCGCGCTCCTCTCTTCGGCGAGGACACGGCCGAAGTCTTTCAGTCGCTGTTGGGTATCGATGAAGATGCGCTTGCCGATCTTGTCGCCGAAGGGGTCGTCCGGTGACGCCGCCATACGTTCACTCGCACCGCGATGCTGTGTACGCGGTCATGCCGCTTGCACGCGTCCCGTGCGTTCGTATCCCGGAGGTTAGATGACTGTCTCGAAGCTCCTCATCGCCAACCGCGGCGAAGTCGCCGTCCGCGTCATCCGCTCTGCGTCAGAGTTGGGCATCACGACCGTCGCTATCTACTCCGAAGACGACCGTGATGCACTCCATGTCCGTCTCGCGGATGAGGCGCGGGCGCTCGATGGCGCCGGCGCGGCACCCTACCTCGATGTCGGGCGCGTCGTGGCTGCCGGCGTCGCGGCCGGTTGCGATGCTGTCCACCCCGGATGGGGATTTCTCAGCGAGAACGCGCGCTTCGCCGCCGCCTGCGAAGAAGCAGGCCTGACTTTCGTGGGGCCCGCACCGGCCGCGCTGACTGCTCTCGGCGATAAGACGACCGCACGCCAGCTCGCGCAGCAGGCTGGCGTACCAACGCTTCGTGGCACATCCGCTGCCACCACGCTCGATGAGGCGCGGGAGTTCTTCGACCAACTTGCTGATGGTGGTTCGATGGTCATCAAGGCCGTGGCCGGCGGCGGGGGCCGGGGGATGCGCGTGGTCACGAGCACAGCAGAAATCGAGCCGCTCTACAAACGCTGCCAGTCCGAGGCCCTTCGCGCCTTTGGCAGCGGCGATGTCTTTGTCGAAGAACGCATGTATCCCGCGCGACACATTGAGATCCAGGTCGTCGCCGACGGCTCCGGCGGCATCACCCACCTCTGGGAGCGCGACTGCTCGATTCAGCGGCGCCACCAGAAACTGATCGAAATAGCCCCGTCTCCCATGCTCTCTGCAGCCCTCCGCGAGCAGCTGGCCGCTGACGCGGTGCGCCTCGCAGCGAGCACCGGCTACCGGGGTCTCGGCACCTTCGAGTTCCTTGTCGGCGCGGACGCGGCAACTGACTCGGGCGGCTGGTACGCATTCATCGAGGCGAACCCACGTCTCCAGGTCGAACACACCATCACCGAGGAAGTCTTCGGCGTGGACCTTGTCAAGGTGCAGCTTCGCATTGCGGCCGGCTCGACACTCGCCGATCTCGGGCTTGACGCACCCGCCATCCCGCGCGGGACAGCAATGCAGCTGCGCATCAACTCCGAGACCATCGGGCCGGACGCAGTGGTACGCCCGTCCACGGGAACGCTCGAGCGCTTCGAACCACCGTCTGGCATCGGCGTGCGCGTGGATACAGCGGCATTCGCAGGCCAGCAACTCTCGCCCGCGTTTGACTCTCTGCTGGCGAAAGTCATCGTCCACACGTCGTCCGGCGCCTTCAGCGAGACGACTGCCCGGGCCATCCGCGCCCTTCGCGAGTTCACCATTGACGGCGTCCAGACCAACATCGCGTTCTTGCAGAGCATCATCAATCACCATCTGTTTCAGCGGAGCGAGGTCACGACCACGTTCGTCGACGATCACATAGGCGAACTGGTGCCCCTGGCACTGCAGGCCCCGCAGGGGTCGTCCCCGTCCGTGCATCAGCGCGAGACACCGCCACGGACCGGGGATTCCGCCGGCGCCCCGAGCGGTCACACCGCGGGGGCGCGTGTCGACGCCGCCGACCCCCTGGCAGTGCTCGATTACGGCCAGCGGCAGCGTCCGCAATCCGCATCGGCCGCACATCCCTATGAAACAGCGGCCGGCGCCGTTGTGGCTCCAATGCAGAGCACGATCATCAGTTTCGAGGTCCAGGTCGGCGATGTGGTCCGTGCTGGACAGGAAGTGGCCGTCGTGAACGCCATGAAGATGGAGCACGTCCTCACGGCACCGGTCGGCGGTACAGTCTTGCGCCTGAACGCCGCTCCCGGTGACGCCGTCGTCGAGGGCCAACTGCTTGTCGCCATCGAACCGAGCCGTTCAGACGAGGCGCGTGAATCCGAAGTACAGCAGCACGACCTCGACGCCGCGCGTCCCGACCTCGACGAAATCCTCGCGCGCCATGAGATGGCGCTCGATCCCTTCCGCCCGGCGGCCGTCGAAAGACGCCATGCATCCGGCCACCGGACCACCCGCGAGAACATCGAAGACCTCATCGATGCCGGCTCGTGGCTCGAATACGGGCCGCTCGTGCTTGCGAACGACCCGCGCCTCTCCAAAGAAGATCTTATTCTCAAGAGTGCGGCAGACGGCATGATCACGGGCATCGGGTCGGTTAACGGCGCGCACTTCGCAGAGCCCCACAACCAGTGCATGGTGATTGCCTACGACTACATGGTCATGGCCGGTACCCAGGGCGCACGCAACCACTGGAAGACCGACCGCGCTATCTCCGTTGCAAAGAGTGCGCGCATGCCGGTCGTGCTGTTCTCCGAAGGTGGCGGCGGACGCGCATCCGCCGGCGGCGGGGCTGCGGGGAGCGCCGGCAGCGTCCGCACCTTCGCTAACTTTGGGACGCTCAGCGGGCTCGTACCGATCATTGGCATCAACACCGGCCGTTGCTTTGCGGGGAACGCATCCCTCCTGGGCTGCTGCGATGTCATCATCGCAACACGCGACTCCAACATCGGCATGGGCGGGCCTGCGATGGTCGAGGGAGGAGGCCTCGGCGTCTTCGCCCCTGAAGAGATCGGCCCCATGGATATCCAGGTCCCCAACGGTGTGGTGGATGTGCTTGTGGACGACGACGCCGAAGCGGTGCGCGTGGGCCGCCAGTACCTGTCGTACTTTCAGGGCCGAATGCCCTCGTGGGAGGCGCCCGATCAGCGCGCCCTTCGCCACGTCGTGCCTGAGAACCGGCTTCGCACCTACGATATTCGAGCGGCCATGCGCACCATGGCTGATGCCGGCAGCTACCTCGAATTGCGGCGCGGTTTCGGCGAAGGCATGGTCACGGCGTTTATCCGCGTGGAGGGCCGGCCCATCGGTGTCTTCGCGAATGACCCCAACTACTTTGGCGGCGCGATAACCTCACCCGGCAGCGACAAGGCAGCCCGCTTCATGCAGCTCTGCGACGCGTTCGACATCCCTGTCCTTGCCCTGTGTGATACGCCCGGCATGATGGTCGGACCCGAGATCGAGAAGACAGCACTGGTCCGCCATTGCAGCCGCCTGTTTGTCATTGGCGCGAACCTGACGGTGCCCTATCTCACGGTCGTCACCCGCAAGGCCTATGGGCTTGGCGCCATCGCCATGGCGGCCGGTTCGTTCAAAGAGCCGCTCTTCACGGTGTCATGGCCGACTGGCGAGTTCGGAGGGATGGGCCTTGAAGGCCAGGTGAAGCTTGGCTATCGCAAGGAACTTATGGCCATAGCCGACGTCGACGAACGGCGCAGGTGGTTCGACGAAATGGTCGCAAAGGCGTACGAACGCGGGAAGGCGCTGAACGAGGCGGTCATCTTCGGCGTTGACGACACCATCGACCCGGCAGACACGCGCCGCTGGATCTCGACTGCCCTCGCAGCCTACCGGCCCGAACCTCGCACAGGCCGGAAACGCCCGGGAATTGACGCCTGGTAGCACGCCACAACACCCCGGGGCTTGATAGACTGATTCCCGGCCACCCGGCTTTACGCCCCCGTAGCTCAGCGGATAG
>JAFKFP010000025.1:8318-9598 GCA_017308185.1 bacterium
TGCCCCGCTCTCGCTCACACCGATGGCGCGGCCGCGGTGACTGTCTACCCGTCGGGGAGCGCCGTACCCCCGAGTGCCTCCGCGTTCGTTTGCCTCTTTCCTCTCTTGCCTTCGCTCTCTACCCTTCTCAGCGTGACCACGATCGTGCCACGACTCCCCGCAGCAGGGCGGAGAAGCTTTGGCAACACGCTCGACCTCGTGCGCGCGCTGACCATGCGCGACCTGCGTCTTCAGTACCAGGAGAGCTTTTTCGGTTGGGCGTGGTCGCTGGCCCGGCCGTTGAGCTATGGGTTGGTCCTCTACTTCGCCTTCGGTGTCATCCTCAAGGCTGGCTTTCCCGACTACCCCCTCTTCCTCATGGCCGGCGTCTTCCCATGGTTCTGGTTCCAGGGCGCCGTGCAGCAGTCAGCGAGCGTTTTCGTCGGCAACAGTGGCCTTCTCAAGAAAGTGCGGTTCCCGCGCATCGTCCTGCCACTCAGCGTCGTGCTTGGGAACACATTGCAGTTCCTTCTCTCCGTGCCCGTGATCCTGGTGTTCCTCTTCGGCGCCGGGCGGGCCCCGCACTGGTCATGGTTTGTCACCCTGCCGCTGCTCTTCGTGATCCAGTTTGTCCTCGCGACAGCCGTCGCCCTCCTCCTGGCCAGCCTCACTGTCTTCTTCCGTGACCTCGAACACATAACCGAAGTGGGATTGAACCTGCTCTTCTATGCCACGCCCATCCTCTACAACATCGAACGCATCCCGGAGAAGTACCGGTGGGTCAAGGACGTCAATCCCCTCGCGCCACTGGCCGAGGGCTGGCGCGGCGTCATCATGAATGGAGCCTGGCTGCCGTCTGATATCTGGACGACGCTGGCGTGGACCGCCGTGCTCGCCGCCGCTGCCTGGTATATTTTCCGCCGCCTCGAAGACGCCTTCGCTGATGCGCTATGAACGGCCCTGCCCTCCGCCTGGATGGGGTGTCCCGCCGCTACTCGCTGGCGGGGCCCGAAGGTCAGCTCAAGACGACGGTCCTCCATCCCGTAGCGGCATGGCGAAAGCGCCGTCAGCACGCCCACATCTGGGCCGTCCGCGACGTCACGCTCGAAGTCGCCCGCGGTGAGTTCTTCAGCGTCATCGGTGCGAACGGGAGCGGCAAGAGCACCCTCTTGCGGCTCGTGTCGGGGCTCTCCCAACCCACCGCCGGCGCCGTCACGGTCAACGGTCGTCTCTCCACCCTGCTTGAGCTCGGCACCGGCTTCCACCCCAACGTGACTGGCAGGGAGAACGCGATCATCAAT
>JAFKFP010000373.1 GCA_017308185.1 bacterium
CTTGGCGATCCCGGAACCGCCGCCGGTGACGGCGGCGACCTTGCCCTCGAGTCCTAGATCCATCGATTTCCTCCTTCGGCCGGCCGGGGGTTGGCTGCGGTGTTCAGTAGACGTACTTGGGATCCGCCCGCCGGATCCGCTCGTTGTAGGTCTGCAGGTCGAGCCCGAGGACCCCGAAGCGCGCCAGGGTCATCAGCAGGTACTCGTGCGCCCCCATCTCGTACAGCCGCACCACGTCCCCCGCGAGCAGCGCCTCGCGCTCGGCGTCGTCCAGATCGAGCTCGGCGAGGGCGGCCTCGGGGTCGTCGAGCAGGCGCTGCCTGAACTCCTCGTCCCGGAGCGTCCTCCTGCCGATCAAGTTGACCGCGTAGATGCTCATCCGCCCTCCTCCGCGCGCCAGACGCCGAACATGTGGCCGATCTCGGGTTCCGGCTCGATCAGCTCCGGCGCCGGCGACGTACCGAGCGCGCCCAGCATCGCCAGCGCGGTCAGCAGCTCGCCCGCGGCGTTGCCGACTTCGGCGATCCGCTGCGGCGTCGATTCCTCGACCAGCCGCTCCACCTCGCCGGCCCCGAGCAGCTCGATCACGTGTGCGAGCCAGGCCTGGTCCGGGGTGCCGTCGGGCCGCCCGGGACGGATCCGCGGCCCGCCGACCTCCTGGATCACACCGCCGTCGCTCAGCACCAGCACCCGCAGGTGCGGCTCGTAGGAGCGGATCGCCGCCCCGACGGCGGTGCCGAAGGCGTGGGCGCGGGCGGCGCTGAGGATCGGCGGCGCGAGGACGTTCATCACGATCGGCACCACGACCGGGTCGAGGCCCATGATCTGCAGCGGCACCAGCAGCGAGTGGTCGACGATCAGCGATTCGGAGCGGGCCGGATCGAAGTCGGCGCGCAGCGTCGCCAGGAAGATATGTCGAGCCAAGGCCGGATCGGAGCGGAGCGTCTTCGCGGCGACCGGGGGATAGCCGTCGTTGGGGCCGCTGAACTCGTCGACGATCCCGATCAGCAGCGAGGGCAGGTTGTCGAAGAAGACGGTGTTGAGGTGGTCGGGGCTGAAGGCGACCACGGCGTCGGGTTCCATCTCGGCGATCGCGGCGGCAACCCGGGGGAATTGGCGGGCGTCGATCCCCTCCGGATTCTCGGCGACCGTTTTCGGCAGGAACGGGTTGTGCGGCACGGCGCAACCGCCGACGATTCGAGCCATGCGGCCACGCTACTGGCGAGGGTGAGGACCCGCAAATTCGTCCCTGGCGCGCTCCTATACCGATCCGCCTATGAGCAGGGGCGGAGCGGAGACGACTCATATCGGCCCCGCTATCCGACGCCGCTGGATTCAGATTTGTCAGA
>JAFKFP010000026.1 GCA_017308185.1 bacterium
CTCCGCCTCATTCATCACCGCTATCGCTATCCACCGATCCTCACCGCGGCACGGGTACGTGTTGTGCGGAGCCACCGCTGGTTGCCACGCCCGGTTGCCCGGCGGCATGCCTTCGCGGCGCCACGCTCGCCCATTCACCGTGTAGTCGAGCACCGCCGGACCGGTCAGCACGATGCCATCTTCAACCTGCGACAGGTCGACATGCTGGCCTTCACCCGTGCGGTTGCGGTGATGGATGGCCGACAACACGGCGACGGCCGCGTAATACCCGGCCGTGTGGTCCATGAAGCTGTAGCCCCAGCCCGCCGAAGGCTTTCCCGGCAGCCCAGACATGAACGTGAGCCCGCTCAGCGCCTGCGCCGTCGGCCCCCACGTCGTGAACGACCGATCCCGCCCGCTGTGGCCAAAGCCCGAAATGGAACAGTAGATGATGTCTGGGCGGATCGCCCGCAACTCCTCGTAGCCGAGCCCCCACGATTCGAGCACGCCATCAGAGAAGTTCTCGACCACAACGTCACTCGCAGCGATGAGACGCCTCACGATCGCCATCCCGTCGGGGTGCCGGGCGTTCAGCGTTACGCTCTTCTTGTTCCGGTTGAAGTAGTTGAAGAAACCAGAGTTGTTCAGCGTGGGCGTGTCGCCAAGGATAGGCCGGCCAAGCCGGATTGCGTCGACCGCCTGTCCATGTTCCACGCGGATGACCTCTGCGCCGAAATCCGCAAGACATCGGGTCGCGGTCGGTCCCGCAATGATCCATGTGAAGTCGCACACGCGGATGCCCGTAAGGGGAAGAGTCGTCATGCCCGCGATTCTACGCCACACGCCTCTCCTGTGTGACCGGGCCCGCCGTTGCAGGTACGATGCGCCTCACGAACTCTCCACCGGAGGAATCCATTGCCCGAACCAACCATCGTCGAATCCGATTTCTTCGAAGTCATCGGCACGCAACGCGCCATGCGCCGCCTCAAAACCGACCCCGTCCCGGAGGAGTACATCAAGAAGATCATCTGGGCCGCGACGCGCGCTCCCAGCGGCGGCAACACACAGGGTTGGCGCTTCCTCGTCGTCACTGATGACGCCAAGAAGCAGCAGATCCAGCAGTGGTACAACGAGTCCTGGCAGAAGATGCTCGATTCTGGCTACGGCCACCGGCCCGACCTCCCGGAGGCCGAGCGCGACAGCAACGACCGCGTCATGAAGAGTGCGACCTACCTCGCGCGGCACATGCACGAAGCCCCGGTGCTCATCTTCGCCTGCGCACTCATGCAGGGGCCCAACCGCGAAATCACGAGCGGCTCGAGCATCTACCCGGCCATCCAGAACCTTATGCTCGCCGCCCGCGCACTCGGGTTGGGAACCGCGCTCACGACCGTTCATCGCGCGCACCAGGACGAGATCCGCACGCTCCTCGGCATCCCTGAAACCGTCGAAACGGCGGCGCTCATCCCCGTGGGTTGGCCGAAGGGCAAGTTCGGCTCCGGGTTTCGCAAGCCCGTCGAAGACGTGACTTACTGGGACAGTTGGGGCACGAAACGAAAGTAAACGAGCCCGTTCGTGCATTCCGTCACGAGACGAGCCGACTCGCTCGTGATAAGCTTAACGTGCTCTAGCACACTCGAGGGTTGCCCGGTTGTCGTATTCCATCATTGATACCTGCATCGGCTGCACCGCTTGCACGAAGCGCTGCCCGACGAACGCCATCACCGGCGAACGCAACCATCTGCACGTCATCGACCCGACACTCTGCATCGATTGCGGCGCCTGCGGCGTCGTCTGCCCACCAGAGGCCATCCTCGATACCTATGGGACCGTTTGCAAAGGCCTCAAGAAGAACGAATGGCCTCGCGCTGTCGTCATTGACGAGAAGTGCATCGGCTCCGGCTGCGAACTCTGCATCAACATCTGCCCGTTCGATGCCCTCAGCCTCACCCGCACGGACCGCACCGACGACTTCTTCGGCGTCAGCACCGTCGACGACAAGAAGTGCACCGGCTGCCGCCTCTGCGAAAACGTCTGTGGCTGGGACGCGATCCACATCTTCCCGCTGCAGAACGAGATCGAGAAGCCCTGGGAGAGCCTTACCCCTGAAGAGCAGACGCTCGTGGCGGAAGCCCGGCGCGTCAAGGAACTCAGCGGCTTCCGCGTCTAGACGCGCCGCCTAGCGCTCGCGGCTCGATACGTCGGCACAACGTCGATCTCACGGGCCGGCGCGAACAACCTCTGGCCGCGCATTCCGAAGCTACGATCTCGGTCGTGTGGCAGATAGGCTGCCCAAGACCGCGGTGAGAACCAAGAGAACACCACCGGCTGCGAACCACCAGACGACATTCGTTGGCGACGTCGGAGCCACACCACTTCCATCAACGGGAGCAGCCGGAGTGGGGCCCGCGGACGGATCTGATTCGGGTGAATACGCGAGCAGCTTGATGGGCTGCAGAAGCCCCGGCATTACCGCGGCATGGAAATCTATCGGGTCGTCTGCCTTTCCACCAGTGAACGACAGCTCCGCGCCCTGCTTGCCACAAGACGGGGGTTGGTTCGCCGTCCCGATAATCACGATGGCGTCTCCGGCCGCATCGCGTGCGCCGGGCGGCACGAGGTTGAGGATGGCGCAGCGCTGCCCGTCCGCGTATACCGAAATGTGGTCGAGTATCTCCGCAGATGGAACACCGGATTCGTCGGCAGTTCCCGTGACACTGTCTATCAGGACGCTCGGCAACACGATGGCCGAGGTGCCGGCGGGGAAGTCCGCCTCCGTCAGCCCTGTTTGGAGTTGGGAAAGCATGGCCGCGGTTGTTGGCGCCACGTAGCGAATGTCAGAAACGATCGCGAAGCCACTAGGGCCGACGCACCGCCCGCTGAGCGCTACGTAACCTTGCCAGCGCTCTGCAGTAATGTCAGGCAGTCGAAGAGCAGCCTTAAACGCGCCCTGCTCGTCGACGCGTGCAGTCGTGACGGCAAACCGCTCGGCCTGCTCTGGAGTTTCGACGATAACGCGGTATGGCGACCCTGCGGGCGGCGGCGTCCCCGTGCGCTGAGGGAACACCACGAACGCCGATATATCCTGCGCCGCGCAATCCGAATATCCCGACCCGGTTACGGCGATGGTCTGAGCGGTGCCGGCGACCGCATTCGCTTCTGCTGGGGTGACAGCGCCGCCAGCTGCGACAGGTTGTAAGGCGGCCACTCCGAGGGCGAGCCCGGATATTACCGGAAGCGTGCTCACAATCAATTCGTTGAGAATCATATCTACCATCCACTCCGGATAGCGGCGTATAGAGCCTCGTTGTACGTTGCAGTGCATCCCACTCGCGCGCCGTCATGTCTGGCTGCAGAACCATGGCCGGCCCTCCGCGTCACGAACTCCCAGCGCGGCGCCCCGCGCCGCCCCGGTTCGCGGGATAATACTGGCATGGTCAAGGCACTTCAACCCAGTTCGAGAGCGAACGCCCCTCAGCCCAGCCCGATCATTCCCCCGATGCGTTCCGCCAGCGTGAAGTCCAGTTCGGTGACACCACCCGCATCGTGCGTGCTCAATGTGATGTCGACGCGGTTGTACAAGATCGTCATCTCCGGGTGGTGATTCATCACCTCGGCGACCATCGCCACCCGCACCACGAACCCGGTTGCGGTGATGTGGTCGGTGAATGTGAAGGAGCGATGGATGCATTGGTCTCCATCGGCTTCCCAGCCAGGCTGGCGCACGAGCCGCGACTGGACGTCCTCTTCGGACAACTTCTCGTCGGATAGGTTCTCGGCCATGCAGTCACTCCTGTGGAAGTCCCCACATTCCACGGTAATCACGGCTTGCCAGCGCGTAAAGCCTGCAGTGGCTAGCATAACCACTGGATGAGCTTCACAGCGCTCGGGGAGAAGCGCCGGGGCCGCCGATGGTTCCTGGGGGCATCTGGTTCGGCTGTTGCCGCAGCTGCGCTGGCGGCCGCAGGTTGCGGTGGCGGAGATTCGGCCAGGCCATCGCCTGCTGGTTCGAAAACACCGCAGCGCGGCCAATCGCCCGCGCCCACTCCACAGCCACAGAGCCGCCAACGCGGCGGCACCCTCCAATACACTGGCTTCGTCCAGGGCGACGGCATCGCCGACCCGCATCGCACCGAGGCAGGACCGTTCTACGGCCAGCAATCGATGGTCTACAGCCGGTTGCTCACGTTCAAATCACAGGCGACCCAGGACCTCTCGCCCGACCTCGCCACCGGCATGCCCGAACAGGCTGACCCACAGACACTGACGTTCCACCTCAACCCCGGCGCCCACTGGCACGACAGCGAACCCGTCAAAGGCCGGCCGGTCACCTCTGATGACGTCAAGCTCAGCATCTCCCGCCAGCAGGGCGATACCTCGTTCCCGTGGAGTGCCCACTGGGACAACATCGACAACATCACCACGCCCGACGATGCGACCATCACGTTCCACTTCAAGTCGCCCCTCGCGCCCATGGTGAGCTACTTCGCCGGTGTAAATGCCTTCATCGTCCCGTCCGAGGTCGTGAGCGCGGGCTTCACCATGTCCGACCAGGTGGGTAGCGGTCCGTTCACATGGGTCGACTGGCAGGAGGGCAAGTTCGCCAGCGTCGCCCGCAATCCGCACTGGTTCGGCGGCAACCAGCGGCCGTTCCTCGATGCCGCCGTGATGACTCAGCCACACGATGCAACAGAGATCGAAGCAGGCCTGCGCGTGAAGCAGTTCGATGCCGCAACGGTCGCCAGGCCCCAGGCCGACCGCCTCATGAGCGCGATCCCGGACCTCAAACTCATCGAGCAGGGCCATTCGCTCTTCTACGGGATGCGCTTCATCGTCACCCGTCCGCCATTCAACGACGTGCGCGTCCGCACCGCCCTCACCATCGCACTCGACCGCGCCGGCATGGCCCAACGCTTCTTCGCTGGCTCCGCCGAGCCCAACCCATGGGTGAGTTGGCCCGTCACAAAATGGGCCCTCCCCCAGGCCGAACTACAGTCCCAGCCCGGCTACCACACAGACCCCGCGGGCCGCGCCAAAGACATCGCCGATGCGAAGGCCATGCTTTCCGCCGCCGGGACCCCGGCCAACCTCGATCTCCGCGTCCTCGACCAGGCCGAGAATAGCCTCCAGCTTGGGACATCGATCTGGTCGCAGCTGAAGGTCAACCTTGGCCTCGATATCACCGTCTCACCAGTCTCCCTCGCACAACTGGGCAAAGGCCTCATCGCGGGTGGCTACTCATGGGCAGCCGCCCCCGATGTGGGCTGGATCGACCTCGATGACTGGGTCTTCCCCTACTTCCACAGCACCGGCAGCCGCAACAGCTTCGCCCTCCGCGACGCCGACCTGGATAAGGCCATCGAAGCCCAGCGCACGGAACTCGACCCCACGAAGCGTCAACAGCTCGGCTACCAGGTCCAGCGGCAACTGCTCGCACTCAATGCCGGCGTGAACTTCCTCAGTGAGAAAGTGCTCACCCTTTCATGGCCGTACGTGAAGGCATTCCCCACCGACGCCTCCGATGGCTACCAGGATCGGTTTGCCGATTGCTGGCTGGACAAGGATGACCCCTCGTATCACGGCCGCTGATCAATGCCGTCAACGGTCACGGTAAACACCTACCGCGAACTGCCGCCGCGGGCGGGCCCTCGCGGCCGGGGCCTCCCAACAACACACTACTCGATCGTGAAAAACGCCCGCTCGATGTGCCCCGGTTCGCAGAGAAGATGCATCTGCGACCGCAACGCGAGCATGTGCGAATCAGCAGCCGTCGATTCGCCCGCGTGCTCGTCCTGGTAAATCGCCAGCCGCGCCACCTCGTTGCTATCGTCGTGCGGGCGCATGACATAGCTTTCGAGGCAACCCGGGTGGCTGGCGGCCGCACTTGCCAGTTGCTGCATGATAGCGATCAGACGCTCCTCGTCGCCACGGCGCGGCGTAACAATAGAGAGACGGACGTAGGGCACAGGCGAAACCTCCGCGAAGTGGCCAAATCATAGTCACTCCACGGCCCACAGAATAGAGAAACGCCCCCGCTCAAGAACGGGGGCGTTCGCTTTAGGCTTCCATCAATGTCTCTCTCAGAGACGCAGCTTGCCGTGTGATGGCTGGCGGCGCCGCTGGCGCTGAGGCAGAGCAGCCTCTTCTGCGGCCAGGTCCACCGGCGGGCTGGTCAGCACTTCGTGGACGTAGCCGCACATGATGCAGCTGCCATACGTACCGTGCCAATCGCGCTCAACGATCATCGAGCCGCGGCACTTCGGGCATGACTTGGGTGGGGCCTCCTGCAAAGCCGGCATACTGGTATCTCCTCCCTCAAAACAACGAAAAAGGTTCGGGTGGCACACGCCCCCGAAGCGAACATCCTGCTCGCCAGGCCTTCTTCATGCCTCCGGGGTTAGCTGACGGGTTCGGACGGAAGGACGCCCTATCGGCCTGACGGCCGAACTCACCCCACTAACTGGTTCCCCCGTTGCGCGTTGCGCACTAGGCAGATCGCACAAAGTTCTAAACCGAGCGCGTTTGTGAGTAATTTCTCACTCACGAGGCGGAAACTACCAAGCCACGACAAGGCTGTCAACCCCTGATTGCGATTTCCATCACAAATTTACCGGCCGGACGGTGGCCATCTGCTCTCCGCAAGGTCGCCATGGCGGCGAAACATATTTCCGTCCTCGCCGAATTGTGTCCCGAGCAACATTCACTCCTTGTGACCAATCAACTCCCCTTCAAGTAGTCCCATGACGAGCGAATTTGTGTACCGGCCAAACTTAAATTGCGCATCGCGGCGGCACCCCTCCACCGCGAATCCCACGCGCTCATACACAGCGATCGCCCGGCGGTTTTCCTCAAATACCTCGAGTTCTATCCGGTGCAGGTTCATCATCTCGAAGCCGAACCGGCAGATCGCTCGCATCGTGTCCGTACCGTAGCCGCTGTCCCAGTAGGTCTTGTCGCCCAGCGCGATGCCGAGCACCGCGCTGCGGTTCTCCGGGCTCGTGCGCTCCAATCCCACACCCCCGATCAGTCTGCTATCGGCCAGGGTCTCCACGGCGAAGCTCGCCTTGCCGTAGCTAATCTCGCTCGCTGACTCGATGAATGCCCTTTCCTGGGCGTGCGAAAGCGGATATCGCATGCTCAGGAACTCAGTCACCTCGGGGTCGTTGAACCACTGGTAGAGTAGTGCCTCGTCCTCCCGCTCGCGCGCTCGCAGACGGATGAGTCGGCCTTCGTACGGTGATTGCATGTGCGATTCCTTCCACTAAGCGTCGCGTTAGCCGTCGACCAGCTCACCTTCGAGCAAGCCCATGATCAGCGTGTCGTGATAGACGCCTTCCTTAAAGTACATCTCCCTGCGCCGGCCTTCGGTCCTGAACCCGATGCGCTCGTAAACGTGTACCGCTCGTTCGTTGTCGGCATACACACCGAGCTCAATGCGATGCAGGTGCATCATGTCGAAACCGAACCGGCAGACAGTCCGCATTGCATCCGTGCCATAGCCGCCGTCCCATCGCGACTTGTCGCCGATCGAGATGCCGAGTTCTGCGCTCCGGTCCTCTGCACTGGCCGAACCGAGGAACACCTGGCCAATGGGGTCGCCTTCCAGCAAGGTTTCAATGATGAAGCCAATGCTCCAGCCGTAGCGCGGGTCTGGTTCGAGCATCTTCCGCGACTGGGCGTGCGAGATGGGGTAGCGGCGGCCGAGGTAGCGGACGACATCCCAGGCATTGAACCACTGGTTGTGGTATGGCTCGTCCTCGGGCTCGCGCGCCCGAAGCCGCACCAGCTTGCCTTCGAATGGCGCCCGCATGGGTTTCACCCCTTCCATCTACGCAAACGGCCCGCCGGTTGTCCGGTGGGCCGTTCCTGGTCGTTGCATCGATTGCTGACGTCTCAGGGCCCACCGAGCATACGTGAACCCGCTACGAGCGAATGAGTCGCAATAGCGGAGGGCGTCGCATGGGCAGTAGGCTTCCGATTCATCGTGCCGCTCAGGATAGTCGAGGCTCGCTTCTTGCGGCAATACTCGAACAACAAGAAGGGGTAGCCTGCAAGGCTACCCCTTCTTAGCTTTGGGCGATCGTGCCGCGCCCTACGAGAAGAACAACGGCGCCAACACCAGCGTGATGGTGCTCAGCAGCTTCACAAGGATGTGGAGCGCCGGGCCTGCCGTGTCCTTGAACGGGTCGCCCACG
>JAFKFP010000427.1 GCA_017308185.1 bacterium
CGACGAAGCCGACCACCCCGACGAAGCCGACGAAGCCGACCACCCCGACGACGCCGACGACTCCGACGACGCCGACCACCCCCACCACGCCGACCACCCCTACCTTGCCGTCCGGCACCACCCTCTTCAGCGGGACCAAGATCAATGACTTCTGGATGCAGCAGGCGGCGCCGAACGCGATCACCGAAGTCCCCGACCCGCTCGGCAGCAACGAATCGGTGTTGAAGATGACCGTCAACAACGCCGACGTCGCCCCGATCACCCCGACCGACAACCCCCGCGCCCAGCTGCTCTCGCCCGAAATGCTGAAGCCGGGCCAGGAATTCTGGATGCAGGAGAAATTTCTCATCCCGACCGAAATGCCCTCGATCCCGGGCTGGATGTCGCTGATGGCGATCTACGGGCCTCCCTTCAACGGCACCGGCCCCTGGGACGTCGAAATCGCCAGCAACGAACTGCGCTGGCAGCGCAACGGCAACTACAAGTGGGACATCCCCTGGCGGACCCCCCTTGTCAAGGGCCAGTGGACCACCGTCACCGTCCACATGCTGCTCGCCACCGAAGGCTGGGTCGAAATGTGGGTCAACGGCCAGCAGATCAAATTCTTCAACAAGGGCTCCTACAACCCGCTGAAAGAAGCCGAAACCTCACGTCTGGCGATGCACACGATCGACTCCTCGAACAACGGCGGCCCCAACTCGGCGCGGATCATGCAGTACCGCGAAGCCGGAATGTTCCAGACTGGCTCGGTCTACTTCGGCGACCTGAAAGTCGGCACCACCCTCGCTTCCGTCCAGTCGTAGCGCCGGCCACGGCGCCGCGCCCGCCCGCGGCAATAAGTAAACGCGCCGTCCCGCCGATCTAGGTACACGAATGGTCTGAGGTAGATCCGGCGCTCGATAGGTATTCTCGGCTCTGGTGACGTCCCGAACGGAAGGCTGCATGCAAACCTCCGATTCGACCTCAAGGCCCCCAGAAGTCTTGCCGACACATTCCTACGAGGGCATGGACGCAATCTCTTACAACTACGATTACGAGGCACAGGCCGAGGGGCTCCTTGCGGGTCGCGCGCGCGCCCGCGGCCGTTCCGCTGTACTGCGGCGTTTCCTACTCGGCTCAGACCTGATCGCGGGCCTCGTCTCCGGCGCCCTCACCACGCTGATCTTCGGCCTCAGCGCCCCGCAGGGGGCCGCCGTCACCGCGACCCTGATGGCGTTCGCGATCCTGCTCTCCTTCTTCTTCGGCCTCTACGGCGACAACGACCTGCAGACCTGGGCCTCCGGCCTCGCCGACACCCCCCGGATGGTGGTCGCGATGCTGCTGTCGCCGGCGCTGGTCAT
>JAFKFP010000027.1 GCA_017308185.1 bacterium
TGCCTCGAAATCGCCCGACATGCCCATCGAGAGTTGCTCCAGGCCGTGGTGCTCGGCCAGCCGCCGAGGCTGCCCGAACGCCCGGTGGGCAGCAGTCTGTCCGCCCTCAATCGGTGCAATCGTCATCAGCCCGTCGAGAATAACACCCCGCGTATCTCGCGCGCGTGCAATGAGGTCCGTGGCGCTCGAGGTGCTCACGCCGGACTTGCTCGCTTCGCCAGATACGTTCACCTGGATGAAGATGTGCACCTCCCCGTTCCCCGGCATTCGAGCGGCGATGGCATCGAGCAAACGTACGGAATCCACGCTGTGGATCACATCGAAGTGCTCCAGCGCAGCCGGAACCTTATTCGTCTGCAGATGACCAATCAGATGCCAGCGCGCATCGCTCACCTCTCGCGCCAGGGCTGCGATCTTCGCCGAGCCTTCCTGGACGCGGTTCTCGCCGAAGTCGCGAAGCCCGGCAGCATATGCCTTACTGACTGCCTCGGCGGGGAACGTCTTCGAGACTGCGATGAGGCTCACGCCGGCGGGATCACGGCCGGCCCGCGTGCACGCATCGCCGATGCGCTCCCGCACGCGCGCCAGCCGTTCGTCGATGCCCACTGCACATTCCATCACGGGAGGTCGGGCGGATGCCGCGCCTCCCACACGCCTCGCGCAACAAGCGCCAGGATGATGATGGCGATGAACCCCAACCCGAAGAAGGTGTTCACCGTGAAGAGCCAGAACAGCAGCACCAGGCCCAGTAACACGCCAATGATCATGCCGAGGGGCACGGCGAGCACACGAAAGACCACCCAGATGATCTGGAGTGTCTCGAGAAAGCCGGGCTTGTCGTCCTCGGGTGGTTCATTCCCCGAGCTGTAGTAGAACCCCATCGGCTCAGTGTAGATCGGTTGCCCGCTGTCAGTAGTATCTGGTGGGTTACCCGCTCTCAGCAGTTCCCCGACTGCTACTGATACAGCGGGCTGGACGCCTTCATGAACCGCAGTTGCATCCGGTGCTCGGCGATGCGCTTCCCGCTCGCGTCATCAGCCCACGTCTCGTACCAGAAGTACTCCGTCTTCGGACTCTCTCCGAGCGCGACCACTTCGCCGCCGGTGCGGTACTCACGCCCGACAATCAGCGGGCCGTTTACGTTGCGAATTTCGATCGCGCCGAAAAGCCCCACAACATCCCTGATCTGGCGGCGTAGGCTGGTGATGGCCTGCCCGTAGAGCACATTCACGTAGCCCGCGAGCGGGACAACCGCCCCGCCCCAGCGCGACGACTGGTGAATGGCCATCGGCTCGGTGATACGGGTCATGTAATCGGCGAGCGTCGCTTCGGTGTAGCACGCCGTCGCCGGTTCAATCGCCATCCCCACGGAGAGCCCGCTCAAAATACGCATCTCGCCATGTTCGAGTGCGCGCGACGCACGCCCGAGCAGGGCGCTTTGCGCATCGGGATGGCCTACCGCCGCCGTGCCCTCGGCCACTCGCATACCATCCTCGTGGTCGACCCACGCATCGACCTGAGCATCGGTGACGCCGACAGTCGGTATCCCGAGTGAAGCCCGCACCGGCTCACGATCCGTGGTTGCGTTCTTGAAGTACAACGACAGATTGCCCGTCTCCCACCACCTATCGCCGAACGTCTCCAGCAGCAGCGGCCCGAAGAGGTCCATGTGGATCGAACCCGCCACGGTGCCCCCGCGCATCCCCAGCTTCGTTGCGGTGGCATTGTCGTGGATGCTGCCTTTCACGTTGATGGCAGCGTTCACGGAATGCCGGATTGGGCCTGTCCGTACGCCGTCGTTCGTCACAATCTGCGTCATCTCACGCCTCCCTTGTTCGTCATGCAACGAGCGTACCGTGCACGCTTCGGTGCACATTTGCAATAGCCAATTCTCTGTGCGCGGGTCCCTGGGGAGCGTAGTATCTCGGCCATCGGAGGCCTGCCATGCCATCTGCTAATGGTCCGCTTCACAATATCCGCGTCCTCGACCTGGCTACGTCTCGCGCCGAACTTGCCGGGCGGTTGCTCGCGGACCTCGGCGCCGACGTCCTGAAGATAGAGCCACCGGACGGCGCGGATGCCCGCCGGCTGCCCCCATTCGATGAACGCGCGGGCCACGAGGGCGAGTCGCTCTACTGGGCAGCGGTGGCCCTGGGCAAACGCAGTCTCGTGCTCGATATCACGAAGAAGCGCAGTCGCGAAAGGCTCCTCGAACTCGCATCTGACGCCGATGTGCTGATTGAGTCCTTCGAACCTGGCTACATGCTCGCGCGAGGACTCGGCCCCGGCGCGCTCGCACAGCGGAACCCTTCGCTCATCTACGCCTCCGTCAGCCCCTTCGGCCAATCTGGCCCGCTCGCACACGCACCTGCCACCGACCTCACGATCGAAGCCTCTGGAGGTCTCGTTGCGCTCCAGGGCGACCCTGATCGCGTCCCGATCCCCACGGGCTACCCCCAGGCTTCGTTCCACGCCGGGGCGCAGGCGGCCGCTGACATCGTCATCGCCCTCAACGAACGGGTTCGCTCGGGGCTGGGCCAGCACCTCGACGTATCAGCCCAGGCCGCCATCGTCTGGACGCTCATGCACGCGACGGGCTTTCCTCCGAACACGGGCGCCAACCCGCCAGGCACATGTGAACACCGAGGTGAAACCGCGAGCCCCTTCCCCGGACTCCGTCACCTCACACTCGGCCAGTGCAAGGATGGCTGGTATCTCACGTCTGTCCTGCTTCCTGGCATCGGCGGGCGCACCTTCGATGCGCTAATGGCGTGGGTAGCGGCCGAAACAGAACTGGACGATGACCTGCGTGGCGTGCCGTGGCACAGTTGGGCCTCCGAGGTGGTCGCCGGGAACCTCACCGTGGACCAGGTCAATCGCGCCCAGGATGCGTTCGCCGCCTTCGCTCGCGACCGTTCGATGCTCGAACTCCAAACCTTCGCGCTCAAGCACAAGGTCGTCCTGGGGGCGATCTACGCCGCTAAAGACTTGCCGCGGGACCCGCATCTCAACGCACGCCGCTACTGGACGAAGGTGGGTGGCCGCCTTCATCCCGGTCCGTATATCCGACCGTCGGCCACGCCCGCGCGCCCAATGCGCCCGGCGCCCGAGCTGAACAATGCGTGCTGCTCACCCGAGTGGCAGGTGCGCAAACCCCTGCCGGGAGCCGCGTCGCAGCCTGGTCGCCAGCAGGCGTTCGCCGGCCTCAAAGTGGCGGACTTTGCGTGGGTGGGCGTCGGCCCGCTCGTCGCCAAGGCGCTCGGCGATCATGGCGCGACGGTCATCCACGTCGAATCGAGCCTGCGCCCGGACGTATTGCGGCTCGCACCTCCGTTTAAGGACAACCAGGCAGGGATCGATCGCGCGCAGTTCATGGCGAACTACAACAGCTCGAAGCTCGGCCTCGCGCTCAACCTCCAGACCGAACAGGGCAAGGCCATCGCCCACCGTCTCGTTGATTGGGCCGACGTCGTGGTCGAGAGTTTCACGCCGGGCACGATGGCACGTCTTGGTCTCGGCTACGAAGAACTCAGCCGCGGGCGCCCGGACCTCATCATGTTCAGCACCTGCCTTCGCGGACAGAGCGGCCCCGAAGCCGCGTACTCTGGCTTCGGAAGCCAGGGCGCTGCGCTCGCTGGCCTTCACGGGTTGACGGGCTGGCCCGACCGCCCCCCGTACGGGACATGGGGCGCCTATTCCGATTTCATAGCCCCCCGTGCGGGTGTGGCGGGCCTGGCTGCCGCTCTCTACCACCGCCAGCGGACGGGGCGAGGGCAACACATCGACCTCTCGCAGGTCGAAGCGGCCATGCACTTCATCGAGCCCGTGATTCTCGATTACACGGTCAACGGCCGCGAGGCTATCCGCCACGGTCTCGATTCCATCTATGCCGCACCCCACGGCGTGTACCGCACGCGCGGCAAAAGCCGTCACATCGCGATCGCCGCCGAGACCCGCGAGCAGTGGCGCGCACTCCGCGATTTGGCGTCGCTGGATGCATTCTCGGCGCGCAAGTTCGACCGGCTCGAAGCGCGCATTGCGGCGCGGACAGAAATCGATGCCGCGCTGGCGCCGTGGTGCCGCCGCTATGACGCGTTCAAACTCGCCGGACGGCTCCGCGCTGCTGGCGTCCCCGCATCGGCCGTGCAGTACCCATCGGACCTCTACGAAGACCCCCAACTCACCCACCGGAACTTCTTCGTCACTCTCGACCACACTGTCATGGGGCCGACGCCGTACGACGGCCTGGTGACGCAGTTTTCGGTCACCCCCGGCAAGCTGCACAAAGCAGCCCCTTGTCTCGGCGAGGACACCGAATATGTCCTCAAGGAGATCCTTGGCATGACCGAGGACGAGGTCGCGGAGGCCGCCGCCGCTGAGGCGCTCGTGTAGGGACCAGGGGTGAGCAGTCGGAGGTCAGGGGCTCCGACTGCTCAGGCCATTCACCAGGTGTCCCGTCTCCTGCAGGCATTGCCCATGCGGGCTCACGCGCCGCCGGCAACCGACGACCGCTCATGCCTGCCGCAGCGTGATACCGCCATCGACCGCAATCCACTGCCCCGTGATGTTCCGGCCGGCGTCGCTGGCGAGGAACGCAGCCAACTCGCCGATGTCCTCTGGCGTTTGTTCGCGCCCAAGCGGCACGCCGCGCTTCACAACCTCGAGGAAAATGTCCCGCGGGTCGGCGTCCCTGTAGGCAGGGACGCTCATCTTCAGCCCGGTGGCGAGCCCCTCCCACGCACGTGTCCACAGGAACCCCGGGCAGATCGCGTTGGCGCGGATGCCATCTCCGGCGAGATCCAGGGCGAGGCTCTTCGTGAGTGAGATGACGCCCGCCTTGGCCGCTGCATACGCCGGCAGTGTCGGCGAAGCTATCAGCCCCGCGATCGACGCAATACTGACAATCGCGCCCCCGCCGCGCGCGCGCAGATGCGGGATCGCGGCCTTCGAGGTCACGAACGTCGTGCGCAAGTTCTGCGATAGCTGCTCATCCCACGAATCCTGCTCCATATCGGCGACGTTGCCCCCGCCGCCTGTGGGGCGCGTTACTGTAGGGTCCAGCGGGGCACGGCCGGCACCGGCGTTGTTTACGAGAATATCGAGGCCGCCGAGTTGCGCCGCAGCGGCGTCAACCGCTGCCTTCACTTCAGTGCCGACAGCGACGTCGCACGCCAGGCCAAATGAGCCATTCCCGAGGGCCTCCGCGGTCTGCTTTGCCGTCTCGCCATCGAGGTCGAAAATAGCGATGCGCGCCCCTTCGCGGGCCATCACCGTCGCCATGCCCGCCCCAATGCCGCGCGCCCCACCAGTCACGATCGCTGTCTTCTCCGCCAGGGTTGCCATTGTTCTGCCTCCATAAACCATCTTGTGGCCGCGCAAGTCTAACGCCATCCGCAGTCACGGCCACACCCTGGCCGTGCCAGCGCCGTTCCGAGTTGCGGGCCGCGCCCGTTCGTTCGACCATGCGCGGGAAAGTAGTTGCACGAGGAGTGTCCCAACATGGCCGATGTCCTGTTCGAGAAGCGCCCGGACGGCGTTGGACTCATCACGCTTAACCGCCCCGAAAGCCTCAATGCGATGGGCGGCCAACTCATCCCGATGCTCGGCGAGTACCTCTCGGAGTGCGCCCAGGATCGTGAGGTGCGTTGCGTGGCCGTCACCGGCGCCGGACGCGGGTTCTGCGCGGGCGGCGATGTGAAAGGCATGCAGGCCCGCAACAGCAATGCGAGCAGTTCAACACGAAGCCCGGTCATGTCGCTGGAACACGCGGTGCGAGAACTTCGCTCGTGGCACAACTCAACATCTCTCCTCCTCCACGAGATGGAGAAGCCAACGGTCGCGCTTGTGAACGGGGTGGCAGCGGGCGCCGGCATGGCGGTGGCACTTGCCTGCGACATTCGTATCGCTTCGGAAACGGCGCGCTTCACCACCGCATTCCGCAACGTCGGCCTGAGTGGCGACTTCGGTGGTTCGTACTTCCTCCAGCGCCTGGTCGGCGCCTCGAAGGCTCGTGAACTCTATTTCACCGCGGAGATGCTGAGCGCGCAGGCCGCCCTCAATCTGGGTATCGTGAACCGCGTCGTCGAACACGAGCAGTTCATGGAAGAGGGCCTCGCCTTCTGCGCGAAGCTCGCCTCCGGCCCCACTGCCACCTACGCGCGGATGAAAGCGAACCTCGAACTCGGCGAGCGCGGGACGCTTCAGCAGGTGCTGGACCAGGAGGCGATGAACATGCGCATCAGCAGCTACAGCACTGATAGCCGCGAAGCCGTGCGTGCATTCGTCGAGAAGCGTGACCCGGTGTTTGTGGGCGAATAGCCGCTGCGTTGGTCGCCAGGTACCCACGGCTGATAGCCGTCAGCCACCGGCCCCGGCTGGCTCGGTCACAGCCACTGGCGCGGTAGCCGGCGCAAACACTGGCTCGCTCCGCGCCCCTTCGAGCATCGCTGCATGATGGACGTCGTCTATGCCGCGCAGCGCCTTGCTGCCGAAATAGAACAGCACCGAAATAACGACCGTCATCAACGACGCTCCAGCCACCGCGACGGGTGCGCCCCATGCCTGTGCCGCCGCGCTCACCGGCAACGTCCCAAGCGGCGTCAGCCCGAAGGTCATCATGAGCAGGCTGTTAACACGTCCGCGCACGGCATCGGGGATGAGCACCTGGATGATGGTGTTGTTCACCGTGTTGAACGTACTCGCGAAGATGTCAGAGATGAGCACCAGCGGCAGCGCGAGGATGAACCACGGGCTCAGCGCGAACAGGAACAATGTCCCGCCGAAGCCCAGCACCGAGGCCATGAGCATGCGCAGCTTGTTCGGCGTTTCGCCGCGCCACGCCACAAGCACAGAGCCAATGATGCCCCCCACCCCGGCACAGGCCTGCAGGATCCCGAGGCCGCCGTCCCCGACTTTCCACACGTCATCGGTGAACACGACGAGCAGCGCCTGGAACGGCATCGCCAGCAAAATCGGCACGAGGGAGAAGAGCAGCAGCACGCGCACCGGCGCATCGCCCTTCACGTACCGCAGGCCATCGCCGAGATCCTTCAGCACGCCTGATGCATCCTTCGTGCGCTCCGGCGGACTCCGGTCAATCCGCGACATCGAAAGCAGCCCGATCAGGTAGAGCATCACGGCCACCAGGTACATCCAATCGAGCCCCACTACCGCCACCACGAAACCAGCCGTCACTGGCCCGGCGACACGCGCCATGTTCATGGCCCCCATCTGCAGCGCCATCGCGTTGGAGCCTCCGCCGCGTCCAACCACATTCGCCACGATCGCCTGGCGCGCCGGCATGATGAACGGGAAGATGCAGCCCATGACGGACACTGCACATAAGAGGTGCCAGAACTGCAACACGCCCGTGAGCAAGAGGGTGCAGATGACCACCTCGTTCAATAGCAGCAAGCCCTGGCCGACCATGATGAGCCGCTTCCGCTCGACTCGATCCGCCACGACGCCGCCGAAGGGCGAGATGATCAGCATCGGCAGCGAGACGGCGAGGTTCACCAGCCCGAGCGCGAACGCGCTATCCGTCAGCCGGAACGCGAGGATAGAGCGCACCACGAACTGGCCGTTCATCGCGAAGAAGAACGCGAGGTTGCTCCCGAAGATCCAGCGGAACTGGCGGTTTTCAAGCGACCGAACGCCGGATCGCCACCCCGGCCGCGGCGCCGTAAACGCTCGTTCGCTGGCGCTCGCATCCATCGTTCAAGCATGCGCTATTAGGGACTTCTATCACAAGAGACAAAAGGCCTAGTCCACGAGGGCCCGCGGGGACGAAATGATGGCTTTTATACCTTCGAGTAGTCCGGCTCCCGCTTTTCCATGAAGGCAGCCGACGCCTCGCGGAACTCCGCGCTTCGGAGCGCCATCTTCTGGTTCGCCCACTCGAACTCCAGCTGCTGCTCGATCGTGTTCGAGTAGGACTGGCGCAGCGCACGCTTCGTGTACGTCAGGACCGTCGGCGGGTGCTTGGCGATTTCGCGCGCGAACGCCAGCGTCTCGTCCATGAGCTGATCCGGCGCCACGACCTTGGTCACGATGCCCATCTCCAGGGCCTCCTGCGCGCCCACGATGCGGCCCGTATAGAACAGCTCACGCGCGC
>JAFKFP010000428.1 GCA_017308185.1 bacterium
CGAGCCGGCCGAGACCGGCGTCAACCTCCATCAACTTCTTCGCACACTCGCCCGCCGCGGCATCATGTCGATCTGGGCCGAAGGCGGCGGCTCGCTGACGGGGTCCCTCTTCGAAGGCGGGCATGTCGATGAGGTGTGGGCGTTCATAGCGCCGATCATTCTCGGGAGCGACTCCATCCCGGCCGTGAGCGGCTTCACCGCACGTCACATGGCGGAGGCGCTCCGCCTGCGCGACGTCGTCATCGAACCTCTTCACCCGGACATGCTCATCCGCGGTTACACTGGTGCTTGGAGCCCGTAACCGGCTTTGAAGCACACGCAATCGTGGGAGGCCCGCATGGCTCGCTATTGGATTGTCGTTGGAGGCCCGGAGATCTTCGCGAAGACGAAGGACCTCGGGTTCACTCGCCACGGATTCAAGTCCACGCGCCGCCGCATGGCTGGCGAAATCGCGCCCGGCGACCGCATCGCCTTCTACATCACCGGCCGCAAGCAGTTCGCCGGCATCGTGGAAGTCACCAGCCCCATGGTGCAAGAAGACACGCGCATCTGGCAGAGCGACAAGAAGCCAGCAGAGATGTACCCGTACCGCGTCGGGATCAAGCCCGTCACCATCCTTGAACAGGACGATTGGCTCGATGCCGAGCCCTACCACGACCGCTTCAGCTGGACCCAGAAGTGGCCCCGCAAGAACTGGACACTCGCTTACCAGGGCAACCTGCATGAGGTCCCAGCCGACGACTTCGCCATCCTCGATGCGGATATGAAGAAAGCCGCGAAGAGGGCGGGGGCGCCAGCCTGACGACAACCGGCGCCTCAATGGATGCCATCGAAGCTGTGGGCCTCTCCAAAACGTATGGCTCGACGGCCGCGGTCGACGGTGTTTCGCTCACGGTCGGGCAGGGCCGTGTCTACGGTGTGCTGGGCCCGAACGGCTCGGGTAAGTCCACCACCGTCCGCATGCTCCTCGGCCTCATCCGTCCCGATGCCGGCGAGGTGCGCCTCTTCGGCGAACGGCTGCGTGAGCAGGGACACCGGCTCCTCAGCCGGGTAGGCGCCGTGGTTGAATCACCGGCCTTCGTCCCGTACCTTTCGGGCCGCGATAACCTCCGGTTGCTCACTCGCTACACGCCCGGCCCAACCGAGTCCGACATCGCCTCCATCCTGGACCGCGTGCACCTCATCGAGGCCGCCGACCGCCGGTCCTGGCGCGCCATGCGCGGGCTGTTCGACGAGGTCCTGGGCCCCGTCGGCTGATCAGTCCCGGAAGCCGGTGATGACCGAGTCCCGTTTCGCGCTCGCCGCATGGCAGGCGTGGCAGGTGGCGGCGG
>JAFKFP010000028.1 GCA_017308185.1 bacterium
CGTGCTCCCCACCCGCTGCGCTGCAGCACGGCCGGTGCATGCTAGGCGGTGCTAGAGTGGAGAGAGTGAATGCGGAGGGAAACGCGATGACCATCAGCCTCAATCACACCATCGTCCCCGCCCACGATAAGCACGCGGCCGCGGCGTTCTTCGCCCACATCATGGGCCTCGAAGTCGAAACCGCCGCGGGCCACTTCGTCCCGGTGAAGATCGATAGCAGCCTCACCTTCGACTTCGACAACAGCGACCGGTTCGAATCCCACCATTACGCGTTTCGAGTGAGCGATGACGAACTCGACGCGATCCTCGCACGGGTAAATTCCGCGGGTGTCAGTTTCTTCGCTGACCCCGGCCATCGCAGGGTTAGCGAGTTTAACTCCTACAACGACGGCCGCGGCTTCTACTTCGCCGACCTCAACGGGCACAACCTCGAAGTCGGGACGCGGCTGTAGCCTCGACACCATCACGCCGCCTCGGATAGGCTTCGCGCATGACTACCAATCCGCGCGACGAATACGCCCTCCTGAATGGCCTCCGCTTCCATTTCCGTGAATCGGGCGACCGAAGCGCGCGCCCGCTCGTCGTGCTCCATGGCTTCACCGGCCACGCCGCTTCGTGGGATTCGTTCGCTGCGGCCATGGCAGGGCGCTACCGTGTCCTGTGCCTCGACCAGCGAGGCCACGGTGAGAGCGACTGGACTGAGGACTACTCAACAGAGGCGATGGTCAGCGATGTCGCGGCGTTCGTCGGCGCGCTCGGTCTCGTCAAGTACGACCTGCTCGGCCTTTCGATGGGCGGCAGCAACGCGATCCACTTCGCGGGTTCGAACCCGGCCGGCCTCGAACGGCTCGTCATCGTCGATATCGGCCCCGAGATCGTGCGCTCGGGGCTTGGCCGCATCAATAGCGGCGTGCAGGCCGCCGATACATTTGATACCCCTGAGGACGCCATCGCCGCCGGCCGCCGCGCCAACGCTCGCGCCGACGAGCACGAACTCCGGCACCGCGTGCGCAACAACCTGCTCCTCACCGCCGATGGCAAATGGACCTACCGCTACGACCGCCGCCTCCGCGATTCGTCACAGTCGAGACCACGCCCCAGCACCGATGAGAACTGGGCCGCCTGGCAGCGAATCGATGTGCCCACGCTCCTCATTCGCGGCTCCGAAAGCGACATCCTTGCGAGCGAGATCGCCGCGAAGATGGTGGAGACCAATTCCAATTGCCGCTTTGTCGAGGTCGCAGGATCCGGCCATTCGATCCCGCTTGAAGCGCCGCGCGGCTTCCTGGAAGCCGTCCGCACGTTCCTGTAGGGCGCCATGGTGCAATTCAGCCGCGAACTGCGGGAAGCGGTCCTGTCCGGCGAAATCACCGTCTCGTTCAGACTCTGGAACCGGCCGCAGGTGAAGGTTGGCGGGCGTTACCGGGTCGCCCATGGCGAAATCGAAGTGGATGCCATTGAGCTCGTACCGTTCATCACCATCGACGCCGACGACATCCGCCGCGCCGGTGAAAACAACATCGAAGCCCTCCGTCAGCGCGCCGCCCACGCCGGCCCGATCCACGACGACACTCCCGTCTACCGAGTGGAGTTTCATGTGGTGACGTAGGCGCGGCGGCCTCGCGACGGGAGATGTCGGTCTCGCGCCGTTCAATGCCACCCATGGCTCCGTCCACTCTCTCCCATCGTGCGTTCACGCGGCTCCTCAGGTACTTCGATACCAGCCTCGCGGACAATCCGACCCGCATTCTGAAGGCTGACGAGGAGGTGCACGTACTCGCGCTGATCGTGCTTCTGCGGCCCGATCCGCTACTCACGGCTGCTCAGTACGCAGCCCTGGAATCGCTCTACGCGGCGCGTTTCGCGGAGCGTCCCTGGTGGCATCGTCTCCCTATCGAAGTGCTGCTGGATATCACCCGCGGCGAGCCGCCATCCGACTTCTTCTACGCCCAGTTCTGGATCGGGCGTGCCGCACTGCGGGATTGGATCAACGAGGTAGCCTGGTTCCTGCGCGACCACCTCGCCCTCGGCCCGGCGGTCGCGAATATGGCGGTCAATATCGAATACGGACAGTACGGCACCTGGATTGGGCATCTCTGGTGGCTCATCGAACGGGACCCGACCGTGCGGTACATGCTGATGGCAACGCCCGCTCGTCAGCGCCCCGACTGGTACGAGCCGGGGCTGCGCGCGTTCTTCGAGGCGGGCGAAGGCCGCTGGCGCAAAATCCTCGATGAATCCGAGCGCGACGCTATCCAACTCCTCTACGAAGTTGCGCGCGATGGAGAGAGCCTCGTATCGCCGGCCGCGCCAAGCGATAGCACTGGTAGTGGGGGGGAGACTTGAACTCCCGACCTTACGATTATGAGTCGTACGCTCTGACCGGCTGAGCTACCCCACCACGGCGCCGCCCGAACCGTTCCAGACTACCAATGGCCCCCCTCGCAGGCAACGTACGACGCTACTTCGCCGCAACATCAGGCGCCGGCCGCGGGTCCACCCGATGCTTCACCCAGCGCACGCCCGCGTCGTCACAGTCGACCACGATCGCCCACCCCGCCAGCCGGTTCGCGTCCGTCAATGGCATCGGCGCCCCCGAATACACAGCCGTCATCCCGCCGCAACTCACGTCTGCGTGCGGCTCCCAGTGCCCCAGCGCCAGGTAGTCCCATGCGCCCGCCGCAGCTTCAACCTCGTGGGCGAGTATCGGCAGCGAACGGTTCACCTCCGCGCCCTCTGGCACGAAGTGGCCATGCCCCAGCGCGATATGCCAGCGGCTAGCCCGCACGATACGCAGCCGCGGCGCCATCGCCTCCAGGTCATGCCGCCAGTAGATGCGGCCATCGTCCATCGGGTCATGGTTGCCCGGCAACAGCACCGTCTGTCCCTCGAACCGCGCAATCTGCCGCCCCGCGAACTCCACCGTCTCATCCGGCACACGGTCGTTGTCGAAAAAGTCGCCCGCAATCACCAGTAAGTCTGCTCCGGACGCGTTCGCCAGGTCGATGACCCGCCCGAACGTCTCTTCCATCAAGGCCCGCCGCGCGACCCACGCCGCATCTCCATCGCCCGCATAGGCGCCCAGGTGCACATCCGAGGTGTGCACTATCCGAAGCGGCCGTCGTTCAGCCATCAATCCCCTCCAGCGCCACCGCACAGCGCGCGCCTTCCCCTTCGAGCGAAATGAGCCAGCTACGCCAGTTCGTGCTGCTGCCCGGTTCGCCCCAGGTGACATATGCGAACTCATCCGGGTCCGCCTCCCGGACGTGCACATACAGCGAGTCTAACGTCTCTTTCAACCTGGCGAGCAGCGCATCGCGCTCTGCCGGGAGCGGCGAAGCTTCCTCTTCCGGCGGCAACTCCCCGCTCAGCGCGACGTATAGGACCTGCTGCGATACCCGCTGCACGGTCTCCACATGCGCGGCCAACACGTCCTTGCCCGCCCGTTCGAAAGCATCTTCGGAGAGTCCCCTCGCGGCCACGTCTACACGGTCGTGTGCCGCCTCCACGCGCTCCACCGCCGCTTCCACGCCGATGTCTTCGTCCTCATCGCTCATCCATCAATCCTCATTCCTCGCCCCGGTCACACCTTTTCATAGCAGGTGACCCGGCCCAACAACCTGGTCACCCGGTGACTCCACCGCAGCCGCAATCGCGTACTCGGCAGCGGGTGCCAGAGGTGGTCGAACAGGTACACCTTTCCCCGTGGTGCGAGGACGCGCCCGGTTTCTTCCAGCACACGGTCACGCGCGCCTTCGGGCACATGTCCGGCCACGTGGGCCGCGACCACGGCCTCGAACCGGCCATCTTCGAGTGGCAGCGACAACGCATCGCCGTGCAACAACCTCACCCGTGCGCCGAAGCGCGCACATCGCCAGGAGGCCCGTTCGATCTGGAACGGCGAGAGGTCGACCCCCGTGATCTCGCTCCGGGGCAATGCCTCCGCAAGAGCCTTCACTGCTCGTCCCGGCCCGCATCCGAGTTCGAGCACATGTTCCGGGTGTTGGAGCTCCAGCGCCGCGCGAAGCGTTTGGAGCGCGTAGCCCTCCCCGGCCGCGTAGTAGATGTTACGGATGCACCATTCGTACATCGCGGTGGACCGTCGCGAAAGGTACCCTTCCGGCAGAAAGTGCCAGCGATGGAGGTACCACCCCGGGTAATGCACGCCCGGCGCGCTAAATGGCGACTCCCGCGCGGCGCGCACGCACTTCGCTGCTGTCTCTGCGTCCATCCGCTGCAACATGGAGCAATCGTAAAAAGTCAGCCCCCTACCGTCATTGCTGCTCGACGGTCGCGTCCTGTACGAATCGCCCTTACCGTGGGGCCCCGTAGAATCCCCACATACCCCTCAAGGAGTCCCCATGATCACCATCGTCGCCAAGCTCCAGGCGAATCCCGGCAAGGAAGAAGAACTCAAAGCCAACCTCACCAAAATGGTCGAAGCCGTCAAAGCCAACGAGGCTGGGGCCGTCGTCCGTTACTCGCTCCACACATCTGACAGCGACCCGACACTCTTCCTGTTCTACGAGCAGTACGCCGACCAGGCGGCACTCGATGCCCACGGCAAGACCCCGCACATGGCCGCCATGGGCGCGAGCCTCGCAGGCGTGCTCGCGGGCCGCCCGGTCATCGAACGCTATCATCAAATCGCCGGAATCTAACCCCGGAGGCAACGTCTCATGGTGCTCGAAACTCTTCGCCTCGATGGACCGCCACGCCGCGTCGCCATCGTCACCGGGGGCGGCCGCGGGCTCGGCAAGGCGATGGCGCTCGCATTGGCCCAGGCCGGCGCTGACGTCACGATCGCGAGCCGCACCCGTGCGCAGCTCGACGCTGTTGCCGGCGAGATCGAAGCCGCCACTGGCCGCCGCCCGCTCGTCGTCCCCACTAACGTCCAGCACTCCGCCGAATGCGATGCCCTCATCGAACAGACTGTGGCTCACTTTGGCCGGCTCGATGTCATGCTCAACAACGCCGGTATCGGCGACCGCCGGGGTGGGGGCGCAAGGATCTGGGACCTCGATGATACAGACTGGCACGACACCATCGAGGTGAACCTCTACAGCACCTTCTACTGCTCGCGAGCCGCCGCCCGTGTTCTCCGCGAACAGGGCGAGGGAGGGGCCATCATCAACGTCGCCAGCGGTACCGCGCTACGCTCCTATCCCATGGGTTTCGCGTACGGTGCGGCCAAGGCGGGAGTCATCGCGCTCACCAAGAGCACCGCCGCGATGCTTGCGGGCGAGAACATCCGCGCGAACTGCATCATCCCGGGCTTCGTCGCCCAGCACTCCCCCGAGTCGCAGGAAGAGGCCGATGCCGTTGCCCAGCGCGGCCGCTTTAACACCGTTGGCCGCATCGGCGAGGCGTGGGAACTCGGCCCGCTCGCCGTCTTCCTCGCCTCTGACGCGTCGCGCTACATCACCGCCGAATGCTTCGTCATCGATGGCGGTGGACTCACCGGCGGGATCGCGCCCACCGGCTACACCCCGGAGGCCGCTAATGCCTGATTTCGCCTGGGACCCAAAACCCGGCTTCGACCTGTCTGGCAAGCGCGCTCTCGTTGTTGGCTTCACGAACCCCGCCGGGCGCGCGATCAGCCTTGCGTTCGCGGAGGCCGGGGCCGACGTGGCCGTCGCCGCTACAAGCCTCCATGGCGACGAAGTCATGGAGGCCAAGCGCACCGCCCGTGAGATCGAAAAGGCCGGCCGCACGAGTGTCTCGCAGGCGTGGGATGTAACACTGCCCACCAACGTGCAGGTCAGCTTTCGCCAACTCGTGAAGGACTTCGGCCATCCCACAATCCTCGTGTTCAACGCCGACTATCCCCTGATTGCGCCGGTCGAGAAGACGACGGACGCGCAGTTCGCGCGCGTTCTCGGCGTCAACCTCCAGGGCGCGTACTATACCGCCCGCACCTTCCTGCGCGATTTTCCCGAGGGCGAATCGGGACGCCTCATCTGGATGAACGGCATTTTCGCTGAGCGCGGCGTCAACCACTTGAGCGCCTATGCTGCTGCGCGCGCCGGCGTCATCGGGCTGAGCGCCGCGCTGAGCCAGGAAGCCGGCGGCCGCGGAATTACCTCCAACTGCATATCCACCGGCTGGATGGATTGGAGTGCCGGCCGTGGCCCCGATGAGATCGGCGAGAACCGCCTCATGCGCTTCATCCCCATGCGCCAGTTCGGCAACGCCGATGACGTCGCGCCGCTCGCCGTCCTCCTCGCCTCTGACGCCGCGGGCTTCCTCAACGGCCAGGTCTTCCACGTGGACGGAGGCGTGAGTCAGCACCTGTAACGCGCACCCACGAATCTCCGTACCGCGACCGTCAGGGAGCGGTCGGCGCTTCAGCCGGCGCCATAGGTGAATCCTCGCCGATGTCACGCTCGCCTCGGAACAATCCCCCCGCGCCAGCGTTACCGTTGGGACATGACGCCGCGACAGTTCGTCCGCCGCATCGTCCCATACGAGGTGCGCCTTCGCATCCGCCTCCTGCGCCGATCGTGGCACGACCGCCGCGCCCATGTTGTGTTTGCGACGTCCCGCGGTATCGATGCCGACTACCCTCACGAGATCGCGACCTATCACCGCGATTTCGTCAATTACGTGCGTTTCCGGAACAACCACCCGTTCCCGGTCATGGTCGGCATCGAAATCACCGAAGCCGCAAGCCCTCAGCGCCCAAACTGATCTATGCTATGTCCCCCTTTGCCGGGCTGCCGTCAACCGCGACAGGATCTGTCGCGAAGCCGGGCTAAGGTGTCGCGGACGGTCGTTGGAGGCTGAAACCGCGATCGACTCTGGTGTTTTAGTAAGGTTGGGGTGAGAGCGAAATGACCGATCAGACCCGCCGCGCAACGCGGCTCATTCGCGTACAGCAGCTGCTTCAGCAGCACGGGGCGATGAGTGTCGCTGACCTCGCCTCGCATTTGAACTACAGCCGCCGCACGGTCCAGCGCGACCTTGGCGCGCTGCAGAGCGAACTCGGTGTGCCACTCGTCAACGTCGGCCGCCGCTGGCGCATCATGGAAGGCTCGCAGCACCCGCTCAGCCCTGTCCACCTGACCCTCCAGGAATCACGCGTCATCTTCCTCGCCATGCAGGCCTACGCGACGGCCACTGACGAGCGCGACGACAACGCCATCTCCGCCCTCGAAAAGCTCGGCGACACCCTCCCCGAGCCGCTCCAGGCCGATGTCCGCCGGACCATGGAGATGATGCGCGCCCGGCCCGAAGCCGAGGTCTACAACATCATCCTGCGCTTCGTGACAAGGGCCTGGGCCGAATCGGCCCGCCTCCACATCTGGTACCGGTCCGCCTCAAGCGACCATGTGCAGGAGACGGACCTGGACCCCTACCTCCTCCGCCCGGGCGCGAACGGCGGCGCCATCTACGTCGTGGGATGGAGCTCCCGCCATGACATGCCCCGCGTCTTCAAGATCGACCGCATCGTCAACGCGGAACTCACCCAGGAGCACTTCGAGCCGCGCAACCTCGATGAAATCGTCGAGCGTCTCGGCCGCAGTTGGGGCGGCGTCGTCTTCGGTGACGAACAGTACGATGTGACCGTCGATTTCACTCCACAGGCGGCATCCCGCGTGCGCGAGACCACGTGGCATGTAAGCCAGCGCCTCGAAGAGCTGCCGGATGGTGGCGTGCGGCTCCGGTTCGTGCTCCCAAGCCTGCTTGAATTCGTGCCGTGGGTGCTCGGCTGGGGCGCCGGCGCCACCGTCGTCGGACCCGCCGAACTTCGCGAACTGATTGCGGTCACGCTTCACGCCGCGGCCTCGAATTACCCGCAGCCGATCCTTCCCTAGCCCGGCCTGCGCCACCCGTGGCGGCCACCCGCTACCGCCACGGGGTTTGGGCCGGTGTGCGGACACCGGTGTTGAATATGCCCGAGAACGCGCGCACAAACGCCGCCTTAACCTCGCCCATCTCGAGTGGTCCCCCAGCGGTGGCCGGTGCCTCCCGCGTCATGCTGGTCATCTCCACGCCGGCGAGTCCGCACGGGTTGATCAGTTCGAAGTCCTCCATCTGTGCGACATTCAATGCGATGCCGTGCATCGTCACCCACCGCCGCACATGGATCCCCAGCGACGCGACCTTCCGGTTGCCTACCCACACACCGCGTGCCCCCACGTGCCGCTTGCCGTCGATGCCCCAGCGCGTCAGTACCCGGATTACTGCCTCTTCGAGCCCCGACACATAGTCCAAAAGCGGCATATCCCACGCCCGAAGGTCGATGATCCCGTAGGCGACCAGTTGGCCTGGCCCGTGATAGGTGATATCGCCGCCACGCTCGGTCTGCACGATGGCGATACCCCGCGCGGCCAGCACCGAGGCCGGCACGCGCAGGTCCGCCTCGGGGTGAGCGCGCCCGAGCGTCACCACTGGCCGGTGCTCAGTCAGCAAGAGCGTGTCGGGGGCCCCGTCTGCGATACGAGCATCGCGCAGCCGCCGCTGCATCTCGTGCACGTCCGCGTAATCCGTAATCCCCAGGTCGCGCACATCCACCGTTCGGTGCATGCACCGATTGTACGACCGCCGTCGCGGCTCTTCGCCACAACGATCGCCGTAGGGCGTAGACTCACCACTACTGCACGTCCTGGAGCCTGCCATGTCCTACGACTTTCTGACCTACGACCTCACCGATTACGTTGCGACCATCACCCTCAACCGCCCGGAAGTCATGAACGCACTCACGCGCGAGCTTTACGGCGAACTCGAGACAGCCGTGCGCGGCGCCCACACCGACCCAGAAGTCCGCTGCGTCATTATTACCGGCGCGGGGCGCGCATTCTGCTCAGGCGATGACGTCCGCCAGATCATGCTCGGCGAGCAGCGCGACGAAACCGTGACCCGCCTCCGCGACGTACGGCCGCGGCCCACTCCCGCCGCCGCAGCCATCCTCCAGTGCGACAAGCCGGTCATCGCTGCCGTGAACGGCGCTGCCGTGGGCTGGGGGATGGACCTCGCCCTGTTCGCCGATATCCGCATCGCCTCCGAGGCCGCGAAGTTCGGCGAACTCTTCATCAAGCGTGGCCTCGTCTCCGACCTCGGCGGTCTCTGGCGGCTGCCCCGCGTCGTTGGCCCTTCGAAGGCCGCCGAACTGCTCTTCACCGGCGATATCATCACCGCGCAGGAAGCACTCGCAATCGGCCTCGTCTCGCGCGTCACACCACCGGAAGAGCTCCTCCCTGCCGCCCATGAGATGGCCGCCAGGATTGCCGCCAACCCGCCCATCGCCATGCGCTACATGAAGGAGGGCCTGCGCAAATCGGTCCACGCCTCCATGGAGGAAATGGGTGCGTACATCGGCAATTCGCTCGCCTACCTGTTCACGACCGAAGACCACCGCGAAGGCGCGCTCAGCTTCGTCGAACGCCGCGAACCCGTCTTCAAGGGCAAATAGGCTGGCGCAGGAGCAGCAGCCACGACCCGAACGCAGCCGCCGCCCGCGGTGATGGCCGGAAGTCTACGCCGTAAGTGGTGCTTGTCCAGAGGTCAGGGCGAAGTCGTCAGCAGGTGTCGCGTTTCCGCGGCGGTTCGCCCACCGGTCACGAGATCGGCGGCGTCTTGCTCAGGGCGTGGGCTGGAACACAACCACCAATTCGGGACCTGATGAACGGTTTGCGATCGTGATGGAGTACGCTGATGATGATCGCAGCCCGCCACTGGCCGGCTGCACGAGGCTTACGAGGTAGGCGCTGCCGGTCATCAGCGTAGTGAGATCGTTTGCGCCCGGGGCGGTGACGTCCGGGAAGAAGCCATGCCATGTCTGCGCCGGGGCATCCCAACTCCAGATGGCCGCGATGTACGGTGCGGAGCCCGAAGAGCAGTCTTTGGAAAGGGCATCGGCCACAGGGGCATCAGGGCCTGGCCACGCAACAATGGTCCACTGTCCGTTGAATGTGCCGGTCGCTGATGGAGCGCAGGCCGTTGGCGCTGTGCCAGCTGCCACGCGCCTCGGTCGTGACCCGGCATCGGGTGTACGAGACGTTGCCGCTCTCTGCTGCGGTCGCAGGGCGTACGCGGTAGAATGCGTACATGCTCTCCTGGGCACGGCGCGGATGGTGGTCCCTTCCAATATGGTTCCACGTCGTACTACGTGTATTGATCGAATTCGCTCCCGCGCTAACGGGTAGCTCGACGAGTGGATTCAATGTCGAGTCATATATAGAACGCCTACGTGAGAAACGGAGGCGCTGGCGCTAGCGTCGGCGGCGGACAATAAACACAACGACACGCCCGATGCCGATTGCCGCCAGTGCGATGGCTCCGAATATTAGGCCCCTGCCAATGTCGGGCTTATAGTCACCGTTTGCGGTCAACGGTATGAGGATCACGAGGGCCAACGCTAGCAGACCATAGCTTACCCAGTATCTCACGGTTGTTTCTCTCCAATCGCGTTTGACGGGCTTAGACCGAACAATCCGTCCATGAACGAAGCGGTTTTGCACAACACGGTCGAGGCGAGTGGTGGCAAGCGCCACGGGCCTGGTCCGGCCGTGGCCAGCTGGCAGGCCGCAGCAACCGGTCCTATGCTGTGATTCGCAAATTTGGTCCCAACAGAGGCGGCTTTGTGCTCGGTTGTGGCGCCGACAATGACGACTGCGGCAACGCATGCTGGAAGCAACAATCCATCAGACGCTATCGCAAGGGGGCAGGCGGACGCTGCGGCGACCGTACTCGCGATTTGGGCAATGGTGA
>JAFKFP010000429.1 GCA_017308185.1 bacterium
CCCCGTCGTGCCGCTGGTCGACGTCAACTTTCAGCGCCATATCCTTTCGACGATCGCGCCGGGCGGCGGCCCGGGCTCGTTCCTGATCGCCGTCCGGCGCTGGGCGGAATTCGGCGTCACGGCCGACGACGTCATCCTCGCCTCGGTGCTCTACAGCCTGCTCGGCTACTCGACCTTCTGCATCTTCATCGCACCGGTGCTCGTCTGGCTGCTGATGCACCATGCCGCGCCGCCATTTGTGATCTTCGGGGCGATCGCGCTCGTCGTCATCGTCGTGGCCTTGTTCCTCTTCGTGACCTGGCTTATCAGCGGTCATCACATTCCCGCCTGGCTCGACCGGCTCCTGCCCAAGCGCGTGACCGATTTCGTCCACCAGTCGCGGGCGCACGGGCTCACCTCGCGCCACCTGCTCGAACCGATGGCGCTGACCTACCTGATCGACGCCTCGGGCGCTGGCATGCTTTGGGTCTGCCTGCGCGCCGTCGGCGTCGAGGCGACGTTCTGGCAAGCCGCCTCCGGCTACACGGTCGGCACGCTCTTCCTGATGCTCGCGCCGGTGTTCCAGGGCATCGGTCTGGTGGAAGTCTCAATGACCGTGGCGCTGGAGCGGCTCGGCATTGGCAAAGCGCAGGCGCTGGCGGCCACGGTGCTCTACCGCGTTGGCGAACTCTGGCTGCCGCTCATCACCGGCGTCGCCTTCCAAGCGCGCAACCGGCAAAGCGTGCGCTCGGCCCCGCCCCATCTCCCGGCGGTGCTGACCGGACTGACCGGCTTCCTTAGCGTCCTTTCCGTGCTGGCGCCCACCCTGCCGCGTCGATTCAACCGGATGGAGGCCTATTCGCCCTTCGCGCCTTCGGACATCTCCCGCACGTTCACGCTCGCGGGCGGCTTCCTGCTGCTCTTCTTGTCCTACTCGCTGTGGCGGCGCAAGCGGATCGCCTGGGTCGCCGCCGTCGCGCTGCTGATCGTCGTCATCGGCGGTCATCTGCTCAAGCGGCACGATGAGCTCGTTGCGCTGATCGCGGTCATTAACCTGGCGATCCTCGTGCTCTATCGCCGCCGGTTCCGCGTGCGCAGCGACGTGCCGACGATGCGGCGCGGCGTGATCCAGTTCGTCGCCGCGCTTCTCTTCGCGCTCTCGTATGGCGTGCTCGGCTTCTGGTTGCTGGCCCGCCGCGACTTCGGGATCGACTTCACCCCTAGCGAGGCGTTCGAGGCGACGATCCGCCTCTTCTTTTTCCTCAATACGGACTACTTGCAGCCGCGCACGCGCTACGCCGATTGGTTTCTCGACTCCTTCACCGTCGTCGGCGCGCTCTC
>JAFKFP010000430.1 GCA_017308185.1 bacterium
GGCGGCGGCATGATGGATTTCTATTCTCTCGTCCAACACCTGACCAGCAGCGCCATTCCCGCTCCGCTCAATGCCCTTACGCAAGCGGGACAGCCGCAGCCGGCGGCTTCGAACGATCCGGCCAACGCATTCCCTGCCCCTCCGCCGGTGGATTGGCTGTCCGGCGTTCGCGGGCAGGAAGGTGCCGGCCCGAACGGTTCCGCCGCCTATCAGAACGGATTGCAGACGGCTTTCGCGAACGCGCCGCAGACGCCGGGTGCCAGCGGCGCGAATGATACGTCGGCTATGGTCGACTATTACCGGAAGCTCGGTACTCAGCAGAAATCGCCGCTGCAACGGCTGGGCGAAGCGCTGATGCAGACGCCCAACGCTCCCGTCGCGGCCCCTCACATGCCGCCCTTGGGCAACTCCAACGGCAACGCCTTGCTCGAATACATGCAGAATTCACCGTTCCTTCGTAAGAGGATTTCCGGCTGATGGCACTCGCCGATTTTCTCCAGGCTCTTTTGAGGCAGCCCGGCGGCCCACAGAACGCGCTTGCGCAGGCTGCGAGCGATCAGGGCTCGGCGGGTCCGAACGGCTCTGCCGCGTACCAGAACGCGCTACAGGCAGCGTTTCAAGGTCAGGCCGCCCCGCAGCCGGCCACCCCCATTCCTTCCGGCAATCCGGGCCTGGTGCGCAACCCCACCTCTCAGCCGGCGAACTATAGCCCTACCGTCAACGCCAACGCTCCCACAGCGGCTTCAGCTTCCTCAGGCGGCGCGAACGGACTGGCTTCGGTTCCGACCTATTCAGCAGGCTATAGCCAACCGAACAATGGAGGCGGTTTAGGCGGTTTTCTGCAAGACATCTTTGATCCTCAGGCACGCGGCCGGAACGCCACCATCGACTGGTTGCAGCGCCAGGGCATGGATGCTGGCACGGCCACGCTCTACGCGGGCGACAAGAACCTGTTGCGTCAGTATCTCGCGAACCGCGTTGCGGCCAACAGCCCCGAGGAAGCCTTGAAGATGCAGAAGCTCGGCCTTGAGGTCGATGCGCTCCGCAATCCCACCACGAACGATATCAAGGAATACCAGTACGCGAAGAACAACGGTGGCTATCAGGGCACGTTCCAAAACTGGATGCTGGAAAACAAGCGGGCCGGTGCGACCAACATCTCCGACATCGGCAATACCAAGGGTGAAACGACCTACGATCAGACGGTAGGCAAGAACTTGGGCGAGAAGACCGTTTCCATCATGGATTCGGGCATGCAGGCCGCGAACAAGATTGGCAGCTTGCAACTCCTGAAGGAAGCCCTAGGCAACGTCTATC
>JAFKFP010000029.1 GCA_017308185.1 bacterium
GTTCGGGCGGCATCGTGTGGGCGTGCAAGAACTACGACGGTGATGTTCAGTCCGACATCGTGGCACAGGGCTACGGTTCGCTGGGGATGATGACGTCAGTACTCATGACCCCAGATGGCAAGACCGTCGAGGCCGAGGCCGCACATGGGACGGTTACGCGCCATTACCGTCAGCACCAGCGCGGCGAGAAGACATCGACGAACCCGGTGGCATCGATCTTTGCCTGGACGGGCGGGCTCAAGCACCGTGGCAAGCTCGATGAGACGCCTGACGTGACGCGCTTCGCAACGACGCTCGAAGAGGTCTGTGTGGAGGCCATCGAGGGCGGCGAGATGACGAAGGACCTCGCGCTGCTCGTTGGGCCGACGCAGCCGTTCCTGACCACCGAGGAATTCCTCGGGGCGCTCGACCGGCGGCTGGAGTCGCGCATGGCGAGCTGGTGATCGGCACACCGTAGCCGGTTGTCGGTTGCCGGCCGGGCACGGAGAATGCGTCATCTACTGTGGGGTGACGAGCCATGACGATGTCCGCTCAGCAACTGCTGCGTACCAGTTTGCGTTCGATGCACGAACTGCTCGACAAGGCCGTCGAGGGGATGACGGCCGAGCAGTTGAACTTTCGGCCACAGGAGGGAGGAGTGAGCGGCTTCTTCTCCCTCTGGCATTATGTCCGCACCGAAGACAACATTATCAACTGGGTGACGCAGCACAAACCAACGGTGTGGCTCGATGGCGGATACAACGAGGTGTTTGGGCTCCCGGCAAACAGCCAGGGGACTGGCATGACGGCTGACGAAGCGAATGCGGTGCGCGTCACCGATGTCCCAAGGTGGCATGAGTACCAACAGAAGGTGTGGGCGGCCACGGACGCGTACCTCGGGTCGATGTCGCCGGCGGAGTTTGACGAGCGGAAGGTGACGATAAAGCCGTTGGGCGAAATGTCGCTGTGGAATGGCATCTACGGGGTTTGCCTTAGCCATGGCTACCGGCACGTCGGTGAAATCGAGTATGTCCGCGGCGTCCAGGGCCTCGGCGGACTGACCATTTAGGCAAGTTCGCTGGCGAGTTCGTGCTAATCGGTAAAGCGCCTATGCGGATACACAACTATTGCACGGGTATGCTATAGTGCGCGGAATACCGGACGTGCTGCGGACATGCGACTTGCATGTCCCGAATCGGGAGCTCGATGGGACGTGGCACGTAGCCGGAACCTCGTGGAGGCAGCCATGGACCCGAACGTCATCATGAACCGCTTGATCCGCCTGGCCAAGCTCGACACAACGGTGTTCGACGAGGTGCGCGACGACGAACGTGAGCTCGTGCCAGCGGTGGTCGTGGCAGTCGTGTGTGCATTCCTCGCCGGTCTCGGCGCACTGCTCTGGTCGAAGATCGTACCGGATGGCGATCTTCATAGCACGGTCGTGAACCAGTTCATCCTCGGGTCAATCTTCCTCGCTGTGCTGTATGGGGTGGCAGCCCTCGTGGTGTACGTGGTGATGGCGCAGATGTATCGCATCCAGGCGGACCTCATGGCGATCATCCGGACGATGGGCTATGCGGCCTTTCCACTCGCCATCTGTGTGCTGATGTTCATCCCGCTCATCTTCCCGTTGTTCGCGATCGTCCCGCTGGCGCTGCTGTTCGTGATGATGATCTACGCGGTGCAATCGGCGACGGGCGCGGACTCCGGTCAGGTTGTTGTGGCGGTGACCATCGGGTTCTCGGTAATGGTCTTGGTCCTCGGGATCATCGCGGTTTCGCCGAACCTTCCGGACGCGCCGATGGGCGCCGGGCTCTTCGGTATCCTGTTCGGGCTGAACTAGACCGCACCTCTGAACGTCGAACTCGGAAACGGCGTGCGTGTGCGCGCCGTTTCCTGTTCATGCCCGCACCCGGCCCGGCCGGCCCGCCGGGAGTCTATGGCAGTATTCGCGCGGAGCGTAGTCTGACGGCCTGACATGCACGAGAACGCAGAAGCATCCGCGCGGCGCAACGTCCGCCTGTATTACGTCTACACGTTTCTGATGTACTTCGCGCTCTGGTCCGGCATCTGGATCAAGTACCTGATCGACGACCGCGGGTTCGCACTCCGCTATCTGCTGCTGATGGATTTGCCATTCTGGCTCATCGTGGCGGCCTTGCAGACGCCGACGGGAGCGCTTGCGGACAGGATCGGCCGGCGGCAAGTCATGGCCGGGGCGGGCGTGCTGTATACGGCCACGATCCTCGGGTTCGGGTTCGTGGCGAACTACTGGATGTTGTTTTTCGACTACGTGATATGGGCATTCGCGCAGTCGATGCAGAGCGGTGCGGACCAGGCACTGGTCTACGATTCCCTCCGCGAGGCAGGGCGGGAGGGCGAGTTTCCGCGGGTGGTCGGAAGAAACTTCTCAATCCAGCTGACGGCGGGCCTCGCGAGCGTCATGCTCGGCGGATTCGCGGCGGAGTGGATCGGGATGTCGCTGGTGGTCAAGCTGAGCGCGCTGGCTCCTGCCGCGGCCGTCGTGGTGGCGGTCGCGATGCACGAGGCTCCGTATGCGCGCGACCACGCGCGCGCATTCTGGCGCGGACTGGGAGACGGACTGGGCTTCGCGTGGCGTCACGCGGAAGTGCGGTACACGTTGCTCATCGGGTCTGTGCTGCTGACGGCTACGTTCGGGCCCGTGGTGCTCGTGCAGCCGTTCCTGATCCACTATGACGTACGCACCGCGCTGTTCGGGGTGTACCAGGCGCCCCTACGCCTGGTAGCAGTGGTTTCGGCGCTGCTCGCGATGCGCGCGGCGAGACGTCTCGGCGTGCCGGCGCTGCTCAATCTCGCCTGCGTGGTGATCCTCATCGGATACCTGGGGCTCGGCGGCGTAGCCACGCTGGCGGCCTTCAGTTTCTTCGTGCTGCCATCGATTGCGCAGGGGTTGACGCGGCCGACGATCGACACGTATCTCAACCACCGCATCCCGAGCGGGCAGCGCGCGACTGTGCTGAGCGCGATGCAATTGTGTTTTGCGCTGCAGGTCGCGTTGTTCGAACCCGCGTTGGGGTGGCTCACGGATGGGTTGTCGCTGAGCGCGGCGTTCTTCTTCGCGGCACTCTACTTCGTGCTGCTCATGCCGCCCCTGCTGCTGCTCTGGCGACGGGCCAGGGGAGAGAGCGTTGCACTTTCTGCACCCGCAGCAGCAGCGCCCTAGCATGGAACAAACGGCCGAAGGTTAACGTTATGGATTCGAATGCGTGTTGTTACGTTGCCGATACGGCAGCCTAAATCGATACTCTTGGGGACGTCATGAGCCAGACTCCCGGTCCTCCGCCGCCGGATGAGCCAATCATCGGCGGACCGCCCATCGCGCCAATGCCGCCGTCGTACCCTCCCGCGAATGGGCAGGGCGTGTCGCCGTACGTGGCAGCCGACGAGCCGGACGGCGAGTACCTGGAAGACCAATACGATGGCGATTGGGACGAATACGGCGACGAGCCTGGCGACGGCTACGACTTCTACGACGATTATGACGACCCACCACCGTCACGCCAGCCGATGTTCTATGTGTTCGTGGCGCTTGCCGCGATCGTGGGCGGTATCGCAGCGTTCTTCATATTCACCGTCGTGCGAGACAACGGCGGGGCAGCCAAGACACCGACCGAGGCTGCCCAGTTCAGCGTGCTCATCGACAGCCCGCAAAACAACGCACGTGTGGAAGTAGGCAAACAGCAGACCTTCACCGTCCGCGCGAAATCGAACGAACCGCTGAACAAGATCGCGCTGATAGTCGATGGCAAGGAAGCCGCGACCGATGACGTGAGCACGCAACAGAGGCCTTCGGACGGCGTCTATCACGCCGACCTCAAGACTACCTTCACCGACAACCGGGAGTACAAGGTTGCCGTACAGGTGACGGCGGTTTCGGGCGCGCAACACGAATCACAACCGATTTCAGTAATTGGTTTCGAGCCGGTCTCAGGGAGTGCGCCGGTCACCGGCAACGTGGTGGCAACGGTGGGAGTGCGCAGCGGCCCCGGCGACAACTTCGACGTCGTGCGGACGCTCAACGCGGGTGACCAGGTAACCATTCTGGGTAAGTCATCCGACGGACAATGGCTGGTCATCGACGGACAGAGCAACGGCGAGCGGCAATGGGTGCGTGCGGCGGCTATCTCCGTAACAGGCTCGTTGAACTCAGTGCCGACGGTGGAGGCGCCGAGTTCGCCCACGGCTACGACGACTCCGAAGCCGGAAGCAACCCCGACCGGCACGAGCGTACCGTCGTTGCCGGACTTCGTGCCCGGCAATGCTGCGCTCCTGGCGAACGGGAGCACATTACAGGTGACGATTGCAAACATCGGGATTGCGCCGTACCAGGGGCCGCTCGTGGTGGCCATCTCTGGAGTGGTTGGGGCGCAGACGAAGGTGTTCAACGTCAATATGGCTGCGAACGGCGGGACTGCCGTGAACTTCGACCTTGGGTCGCCAGTCACGAGCGGCGGACAGGTAAGCGTGACAGTGAACCCGAATGGCAACGTCCAGGAGTCGAGCGCGAACAACAATTCGACGAGCTTCACTGTGCAGGCGCCCGTCATCGAACCAACAGCAACGCCAGAGCCAGCGAGTCCAACACCCACCACGCCTCCCACCACGCAAAGTGCGACGCCCGGCGCCCAGACCGGCGGCTAGCCGTCTCGTCATTTGTCATGCGCGCGCATCACGCACGACGTAACAGTGATGGTTCGTGCAGATTCGGCCTGACGGGTGTTGCGACAGGGCCTGACGCCTGCGGGGCCGATAGTATGGTGAGCGATGGACGTAGTGGACGAGATCAAGCGGCGAGTGGACCTGGTCGAGTTCATTGGGCGGACCACGCGGCTGCAGAAAAGTGGCCGGAATTTCCGGGGGCTGTGCCCGTTTCACACCGAGAAGACACCCTCGTTTTATGTCTTCACAGACCGGGCGACGTGGCGCTGTTTTGGAAGCTGTGGCGAAGGAGGCGACCTCTTTTCGTTCGTGCAGAAGCGCGACAGCGTGGAGTTCAAGGACGCGCTTCGCGAACTCGCGCGGGAGGCCGGGGTCGAGCTTTCGGCCGGTTCGAGCGAGCGCCGGAGCAAGGTTGACCGGCTGGCCTCGGCGATGGCGGCGGCTGTTACGTACTACGAACAGCGCCTGGCCGGTCCAGAAGGAGAGGCGGCGCGAGCGTATCTGACGGACAAACGCGGCATCCGCCCGGACACTATCGCGGCCTTTCACGTGGGTTGGGCGCCAGACGACTGGCGCGGATTACGAGGGTATCTGCACGGTCGCGGCTATAGCGATGAGGACATGATTGGCGCGGGACTCCTCGTTGAACCGGAGAACGGCCGCGAACCGTACGACCGGTTCCGCGGCCGCGTCATTATCCCCATATCGGACGAGCGGGGGCGCTTCGTGGCCATGGGTGGCCGCGGAACACAGGGCGAGGAGCCCAAGTACCTCAACAGCCCGCAGACTGAGTTATTCGACAAAGGCCGCACACTCTTTGGGCTCTACGGGGCCGCGGACACGATCCGGGCCGCGGGCACCGTTGTTGTTGTCGAAGGGTACATGGATGTAATAGGGCCGTGGCAGGCAGGGTTCGCCAATGTCGTCGCGACGATGGGGACCTCGCTCACCGAGAACCACGCTGCATTGCTCAAGCGATTTGCGCGGCGGGTGGTGCTGGCGATGGACCCCGACGCGGCCGGGCTGGCAGCGGCAGAACGGGCCGGCGGACTCTTCCTCGGGCTGGACTCGCCCGAAAACATGGCGCGCTCGGCACGCTCAGCAGACGCGCTCGCGGGCAAGGCAGAGCTCGATCTTCGCGTTGCGCCGCTCCCGGCGGGCCAAGACCCGGATGAAGTGGCGCGCGACGATCCTGAGGCGTGGGAGCGGGCGATCCAGGACGCAGTGCCATTCGCAGAGTTTCTGCTAAGCCGGATTATTGGTGCACAGCCGCCGGAGTCACCACTGGAAGCGCGCCGGCTGGTCGATCGAATGGCGCCGGTGCTCCAGGCCGTGCGCGACCCCGTGGAACGCGCAATGTACGTCCAGCGGGTTGCCAGGCGGTTGCAGGTAAACGAGGACGCGGTGATTGAGCGCATTCGCGGGTCGCTCGGCGGGCGTGCGCGGGCGACGGCCATCGCGCCGGGCAATCCGCTTTCGCCCGAAGGGCTGCTGCTGTCACTGGTGCTACGAAACCCGCACCTGCGTGTCGAACTACGCGGATACCCGCCCAACCTGTTTGGGGAAGCACGTGGACGCGAAACCTTCGCGCGGTGGTTGCAGGGGGAAGACTTCGAGGCGGGCGATGACGACGATCCGGTCTGCGCGTACGCGCGCAGCCTGTTGGCCCGACGTCTGCCACCGCTCTCGGAGGAGGATGCGCGAGCAGCCGTGATGACGAAGATCCGCGAGATCACGCGGGAACGAGTAGCTCAGCACCACGCGGCAGTGACCGAGGAACTGGCGGAGGCGGAGAAGCGCCTCGGCGCAAATGCGGTGGCCGTGTACTCACGAGAGATGTGGGAAGGCACCGACCCCGGCGCCGACGGCCGCGAGCTCGCTGAGACGACGCTGGAGGACTAGCAGCTTGGCCTGAGTATGCTCCGGCGCGAAGGCCGCGGCGCGGCCCGGCGTGCGACACCATGAGCCGGGTGCGCAGCGTCTGGCCGTCACAGGCAGGTGGGGCGTAGACTCCGCGGCATGGCGCTCCCACTCGAAGGCATCCGCATCCTCGACTTCACCCGCTACCAGCAAGGCCCTTTCGCGACGGTGATGCTGGGCGACATGGGCGCCGAAGTGTGGAAGGTGGAGGAGCCGCGCGGCGGCGACTTCGGGCGGCGGATGTGGAAGGAACCAGACGGATTCACGGGATTCTTCGAGGCGTTGGACCGCGGCAAGCAGTCGGTATGCATCGATCTGCGGACAAACGAGGGGCCAGCTATCGCATTGCGACTGGGGGAGTTGTGCGATGTTGTGGTTGAGAACTTCCGGCCGGGCACGCTCGAACGCTGGGGGCTGGGGTACGACGCTTTCCGGGCGCGCAATCCGCGGATCATCTACGCACAGGCATCCGGTTGGGGCCAGAGAGGACCGATGGCGGAGCAGCCATCATTCGACCAGATTGCGCAGGCGTATAGCGGTTACGCGACGCATTCGGGTGGAGGACCGGGATCACGGCCGGAGGTTTCGTATCCAGGAATCGCGGACCAGAGCGGCGGCATGAACCTGGCCTTTGGCATCATGACCGCATTGTTCGTGCGCGAGCGTACCGGTATCGGGCAGAAGGTGAGCGTCTCATTACTGGGAACGCAGCTGGCGCTCCAATCGCCGGAAATCGTGCATGCGCTCCATTTTGGCTGGGAACGTCCGAGGGAATTTCGCGCCTCTCCGACCGTGGGCCACTACGAGTGTTCAGATGGACGATGGGTGATGATCGTCGGCATTGACCAGAAGTTTTGGCCCAGGATTGCGCGGGCGCTAGGGGTGGACGAGCTCATCACGGATGAGCGGTTCGCACGCGGGTTCCCACGCTGGTCAAACCGCGCGCAGCTCGAACCGCTGCTCGAAGCCCGGTTCCTGATGCAGCCCGCCCAGCACTGGCTCGACCGGCTGCGCGAGGAGGACGTGCCAGCTTCGCTGGTGCGAGAGTATGCCGACCTCGCCGATGACGAGCAGGCTGCCGCTAACGGCTACATCGTGGAGTACGAGCACCCGCGATTCGGCAAAGAGAAGACAGTCGGGCTGCATGTGGAGCTGAGCGAAACGCCGGGGCGGCTGGGGTCTGCTGCGCCGCTCATTGGGGCGGATACGGCGAGGGTACTGGAGATGGCCCGGTATTCGAGAGATGAGGTTGCTGACCTCGCGACACGTGGAGTTGTCGCACTCGGTAGTGAGTAGCCGCAGCGGCGGAGACGACGGCCCTGTAGGATAGGCCTTCAACTGACGGACGGGGG
>JAFKFP010000431.1 GCA_017308185.1 bacterium
GCCCAGCATGACCGGAAGCTCGGCCGGATTTTGCACGATCGTCACGTCCTTGGCTTCCGGCAGGCGATCGATCGCCGAATGCAGCGGCTCGGGCGCCGCGCAGCAGACGACCAGCCGCTGTCGGATGTCCGGATCGGTCACCGCGTCCTTGAATGCCTTCACGTTCTCCTTCGCGGTGCCTCCGAGGCCGAGGACGATCGCATCATATTCGCTCCACTGATCGGCGTTGGCCGCCAGGCGGCTGACGGTCGTGACCTTGGTCCGCCTGTCGCGGATCGTCTCGGCCAGGCTGATCCGCCGGTCGGCGTCGGCCTCGCAGACGAGGATGCTGCGCTGGAAATGCGCCGGTCTCTCGCGGATCGATCCGAACACCTTGCGAAGTTCCTTGGGCGCGACCGGCTTCACCCCGACGCTGGCGGCTCCCTTGTCCAGCAAGCCGCTCGTGTCGCGCGTGCCCGAGATGACATGGATCGGCAGGGCGCTGGTCGAGCGGACCCTGGTCGAGAGCGGCGTCCTGCGCCTCGACCTGCTCTCCTCGGACCGGGCGATGTCGCTCTACGAACGCTTCCCCCACAACAAGATCCCCGGCTTCCGCCTCTACCCGGACGAGGGCCTACGCCCGGTCTACCCGGACGAGGGCCTACGCCCGGCCGAGGCAGGCGAGGCGGAGGCCGGCGGCGACTGAATCCGGGGCGCCGCCGGCCCTCTCGTCCGCGCTAGATCTGGGCGCAGACCGCCTTCACCTCGGTGTAGAGCTCGAGCGCCTCCTCGCCCATCTCGCGCCCCCAACCCGACTCCTTGTAGCCGCCGAACGGCATCGCCGCGTCGAAGACGTTGTAACAGTTGATCCACACCGTTCCCGCCTTCAGCTCGGCGGCGGTGCGGTGGGCCTTTTTGATGTCGTTCGTCCAGACGCCGGCGGCGAGGCCGTAGTTGCTCTGGTTGGCGTTCGGGACCAGTTCGTCGGTGCTCTTGAAGGGCTTCACCGTGACCACCGGGCCGAAGATCTCCTCCGCCTCGACTTTCATCTGCGGGTTCGTCCCGGCCAGCACGGTCGGTTCGACGAAGTAGCCCGAGTCACCGACCCGACCGCCGCCGACCACCGTCTCGGCGCCGTCCGCCTGCCCTGAGTCGAGGAAGCCGCAGACGCGTTCGAGCTGCTCGGTCGAGACCAGCGGGCCCATCTCCGTCTGCGGGTCGAGGCCGGAGCCGACCTTGATGTTCTTGGCGTGGTCGGCGACGCCGGCGACGACCTCGTCGTAGATCGACTCCTCGGCGAAGAGGCGCGACCCGGCGCAGCAGC
>JAFKFP010000432.1 GCA_017308185.1 bacterium
ATTCGTAGATGTCGATCTCGGCGTCCGCTTCGACCAGTTCGCCGTCATCGTTCAGCTCGATCAATGTGTGGTCTTCCGCGCTCTCTTCGTCCTCGCCGAAATCACTATCGATTTGGCTTGGGTATTGCCGTGGCATTGCCGCCTCGGGCGGCTGGAGCCGCACCTGCAGCGTCTTGACGTGCAGCTCTGCTTCATCAAGGATGCGCCGCAACTCCTCCACGAGCCCGGCCCCGCGCTCATACAGCTTGATCGAGTCCTCGAGCGGCAGGTTGCCGTGCTCCAACTGCCTGGTGGTGTCTTCGAGCTGTGCGTACAACGCCTCGAACGTCTTCTTCTGGGCGGCCATGTGATTCTCCCTACTGGCAACGCGGGCGTGGTCTTCGCATTAACTGACTTCTGCCCAGAATGCGCCATCCTCGAGGGAAATCGCCAGCCGGTCGCCGCCCTTCACCTTGCGCACGCTCGTAACCACCGGCCGGCGCTTTGTGCCTTCTTTCTGCACGATGGCGAACCCGCGCCGCAGGACGGCGAACGGGTTGACCGCCTCCAGGTGTGATTGCGCCGCCGCGAGATGCGCGCTCGCGGTTGCAACGTCGGCTGCCGCGCCCGTGCGTACCGATTGTGCCCAGCCGTCTACCCGGGCCCGGTGACCCGCGATCGGCGGCCCTGCCCGGACGATGCGTTCGGCCTGGCCTCCAACGCGCGTCCGATTCGACAACAACGTGCCGGCAAGCGCCGACGCCATCGCCACGTTCATGCGCACGACCGCATCGTTTACACCTGCGATGTCCGGCGTGCAACGCTCCGCTGCCGCGCTGGGTGTTGGCGCCCGCTGTTTCGTGGCCCACGCCTGAGACGATCGGGGCCGGGAAGCCGTAGATCGCGCGCGCTACGCGCTCATCGTTGAACGGCCAGAGGTCTTCCATGCTCCCGCCGCCGCGAGCCAGGATGGCGACATCCAGAGGCGGCTCCTGCCGCGCGAGCGTGCGAAGCGCAGCTACGATGTGCGGCGCCGCCTGTTCGCCCTGCACAACAGCCGGCGCGAACACCACCCGTGCCAGCGGCCACCGCCGTGCCAGCACGTTCTTGATGTCCTGCAGCGCCGCGCCCGTCCGCGACGTCACGACGCCAATGCGCATCGGGTACGCCGGCAGCGGACGCTTGCGCGCCACATCGAACAGGCCTTCCTTCTCCAGCCGCAACTTCAGCTGTTCGAACTGCGCCGCCAACAGTCCCACACCCTCAGGCCGCACGAAATCGGGGATGAACTGCAACTCGCCGCGCTGCACATACACGCTCACTCGCCCGTGCGCTATGACGTGGTCCCCGACCTTGAGTTCGAGGCCCGGCAGTTCGTCGCGAAACAGCACGCAGCGGATCACCGACCGCTCATCCTTGAGCGAAAAATACCGGTGCCCCAGCGACGACTTCGAGTAGTTCGAAACCTCGCCCTGCAGCCACAGGTCGTAGAAGAAGTCGTGGTTCTCTATCACTTCGCGCAGGAGCGAAACCAGCTGGGTGACGGTCAGCGACGGGTGCATGCGCTCACGCTACGGAAATTTCGGGCGAGGTGCTAGCGAGCGAACAATGCCTACCCGACACGCTCTACGTACGCCCCGCTGTCCGTGTTCACCTTGATCTTCGTCCCCGGCTCGATGAAGAGCGGGACGTTCACCACGAGCCCGGTTTCCATGGTTGCTGGCTTCGTGCCGCCGGTGGCCGTGTCGCCCTTGAAGCCGGGTTCGGTGTCCGTGACCGTCAGCTCGACGGTAATCGGCAGCTCGACGCCGATGACCTCTTCGCCGAACAGCACCACCTCGACCGTGTCGTTCTCCTTCAGATACTTGTCCGCGTCGCCCACCTTGTCGGCGCCGATCGGGATCTGCTCGAACGTCTCGGTGTTCATGAAGTTGTAGAACTGCCCGTCGTTGTACAGGTACTGCATCTCGCGACGCTCCACGCGCGCGCGAGTGAACTTCGTCCCCGCCTGGAACGTCTGCTCGGTAATAGAACCGCTGCGCACGTCGCGCAGCTTAATGCGGACCTGCGCCGAACCGCGGCCCATCTTGATATGCGAATAGTCCATGATCGCCAGGAGCTTG
>JAFKFP010000030.1 GCA_017308185.1 bacterium
CATCCCCAGGTAGATGCTGGCGAACGTCAGTTCGGCCCATCCGAAGATCCCTACGATGAACAGGTCGGGCTGGCCCGCCGGGACCTTGCGCGCGATGTAGCGATCAGGGATGAAGGCGCCATCGATGATCGTGTCGTCGCTGCGTGTGGCGCGCATGCCCATCGTGTCCCAGGTCTCTTTGATGGTGTAACCGGGAGTGTCCCGGGGCATGAAGGCGTGGATCACCGTCGGGCCCGCCGGGTCGGTCGCATCGAGCCCGTGGAAACCGAGCCGCGTCCAAACAGGCGAAAGGCTCCCGAAGATCTTATGGCCGTAGAAGCGGTATCCTCCGTCGCCCCTTTCCGCGCGTGTGGTCGAAAGCAGCAGAGGCACATCGTTGCCTCGCTCGCCGTGGCCCGCGGCGAACACCTCACCAGCCGCCGCCTCCTTGAGGATCCACTCGAGCGACGGGTCGCCCAGGCGCCGCAGGTCCGCTGCGAGGCCCGTCCAGTAGATGTGCATGTTCGTCGCCAGAGCGGTGGCTGGCGCGTGCCGGGCCAGCGTGCGCTGCTGGACACACACGTCGGGCAGCGACATGCCGCTGCCGCCGAACTCTGCGGGTACGGCAATGGTCAGGTACCCGGAGGCCCGGAGCTCCTCGAAATCTTCCGAGAAGAAGCGGTTCTCACGGTCGTAAGTGGCTGCGCGCTCGCCGAAGCGGTCGAGCATCGCCTCGCTGAGCGGCGCTCCGTGGACTATCGTTGTCATTTCCAGGACTCCTTTATCTATCGTTACACGCACTCTCGCGCGCCGATGAATGATCTTTGTCAGCCTCAGCGCGGCGTGTCAAGAGTGTAACGTAAAATAGCGTTGTTTAGTTGCGTGGGACGTGGCATACTCGCGTCATGGAGACATCCATGCCGGGTGAGGGCCCGGACCCCAGCATCCTAGAGCGCGACGACCAGTTCCTTGCAGCGATGCAACGCGAAGCATCTGCCGAAGCACTTCGCCTCGGCTCTCCCTACGTCACTGTCGACATCTTCTTTGCGGCCTTCCTTCGTCATTTCGCCAGGTTCGGCTACTTTACGTTCGGACCGATCACCCTGGATGTGCGGCTCATCAGCGATATCGTGGATTCGACGGCCGAGCGCACCGGCGCTCAGGCGCACGTCTACAGCGACGATTTCGTCCACTTCTCGGCCGTGCTCTCCGAGGAGGTGCGGCGCAGTGGCCACAGTCACCTCGATGAACTCCACATGCTGCTCGCGTTCATGCGCTGCAACGAGGGCCTTCCCGCGCGCGTCTTTAGCGAACTCGGCGTCACGCCCGCCCAGGTGGAGGCCTACGCAAGGTCGGCGCCGCGCCGGGCCGCACCCGCTGAGCGCCTCTACTCGCCGGAAGAAGCAGCGGACTACCTTGGCGTCCATGTCCAGACAGTGCGCGCCTGGATCCGCTCCGGGAAACTCCGCGCCAGCCGCCTTACGGGTCAGCGCGCGTTGCGCATCGCCGCCTCCGATCTCCAGTCCGTGCTCGAACCGGTAGAGCCTGGCCCGGACGCTATTTGACGTGCGATTGGCAGAGAGAATCTAATACGCACGACGCCATCTTCAGGAGCGTATTGCGTGCCGCTCTACACTATCGTCCGGGACGTTTCGGGATGGGCGGATAGCGACATCGATGCCGCCGGCGTGCGGGCGGTCATCTGTTCGTATTCGTACTCCGAGATGCGCTGGATACGCTCGTACCTCGATCGCGAGCGCGGCGAACTGCTCTGCCTTTACGAGGCGCGCAACGTCGAAGAGTTGCGTGAGCATGCGGCGCGCTCGCGCATCCCCGCGGGCGAGATCCGCCTCGTCGAAGAGATTACCTCCGAGCCATTCTTCGCCGCGGCCGGGCCGCCTCCCGGCAACGGGTAAACCGGTGCCTGTGGCCGCTACTGCTCGTCCGCGCCGCCGCCGGCTGGCTCCCTCCCGTCAGCGATAAGGTTGGCCACGAGCGCCGTCCAGCCCGTCTGGTGGCTTGCGCCCAACCCGCGGCCGGTGTCTCCGTGGAAGTATTCGTAGAACAGCGCGCCATCGGATGGACCGTCGCCATTCACTGGCCTCCGCCCCGATTCATCCGGCATGAACAACGAGATCAGTCGCTCGCCCAGGTGATTGCTCGCCTCCGCTAGCGTGTGCATCTCGCCTGATCCCGCCGGGCACTCCACCGTGAAACCATCCCCGTAGTACTCCCCGAACCGACGCAGGGCCTCGATCAGCAGATAGTTGAGTGGGAACCAGATCGGTCCGCGCCAGTTCGAGTTGCCTCCGAACATCGGCGTTGTCGATTCGGCGGGTTCGTAGTTCACCACATAGCTCACCCCATCGACCTGTTCCACGAGTGGGTGGTCGAGGTGATACCGGCTCAACGATCGCACCCCGTGGTCGCTCAAGAATTCGGCCGGATCCAGGGCGCGCCGCAACAGCGCCTTCATACGGTGGCCACGCACGAGCGCCATCAGCCGGTGGGCGCCCGCCCCCGGCACTTCCCAGCGGGACACCAGCGTCGCGAGGTCGGGCCGGTGTTGGAGAAACCACGTCATGCGGCGGCAGAAATTGGGCAGCCGGTCGAGGGTAGCGCCATCAATCGCTTCCACCGCGAACAGCGGGATGAGCCCCACGAACGACCGCACCCGCAACGGGTGCGCACCCACGCCGGGCTGCTGGACAACGTCGTAGAAGAATTGGTCGGTCTCGTCCCACAGTGCGATGTTCGTCCTGCCAATGCCGTTCAACGCCCCCGCGATGTACAGGAAGTGCTCGAAGAACTTGGTCGCGAGGTCTTCGTACGCGGTGTCCTCTTCCGCGAGTTCGAGCGCAATGGCAAGCATGTTGAGACAGAACATCCCCATCCATGCCGTGCCATCCGCCTGCTCGATCCGGCGGCCCCCTGGCGGTTTGCTGCGGTCGAAGATGCCGATGTTGTCCAGCCCAAGGAACCCGCCCGCGAACACGTTGTCTCCCTGGCTGTCCTGGCGGTTGACCCACCACGTGAAATTCAACAGCAGCTTGTGGAACATGCGCTCGAGGAACGCCCGGTCCGGCTTCCCCGTCTGCTTCGCGTCATCGCGGTAGATTTTGAGCGCCGCCCAGGCGTGTACCGGCGGGTTCACGTTCCCGAGTGCCCACTCATACGCCGGCAGCGCCCCGTTGGGGTGCATATACCATTCGCGCATCAGTAGCAGAAGCTGCGATTTCGCGAACTCCGGGTCGATGAGCGCCATTGTCACGCAGTGGAATGCCAGGTCCCAGGCCGCATACCACGGGTACTCCCAGCTATCTGGCATCAGCAGCACGTCGGCATTATTGAGGTGGATCCATGTCGCGTTGCGGCCGCTCCAGCGTTCCTGCGGCGGGACTGGACCGGCGGGGTCGCCTCGGAGCCATACAGGCACGTCGTACATGTACCACTGCTTGCTCCAGAGAAGGCCGGCGAACGCCTGCCGCTGGACGTTTGCAGCCTCGCCGGCCGACGCGCCGCAGAGCCCCGCATAGAACCTGTCAGCTTCCGCGAGGCGCTGCGTGAACAACCGCTCCGCCCCCTCGAAGGGCCGCTGGCGGCGTGGCTTTGAGAGCCGCAACAACACACTCCCGCTCTCGCCCGCCGCCACCGCGAGGGTGTAGTGTGCCGCGGCCTTCGTACCCGTGCTGTTCGTACTCACCGACTCCGCGCCATGCACGACGGCATCGATAATGCCGTCCTTAACGTGCGTGCTGCGGTTCGCGCCCCCCCAGAGCCGGGCGAAGTTGGTGTCATTCTCCGTGAACAACAGCTCCGGCGCGCCATCGCATGCGAGCCAGTGCTGGATTATCGGCCGGGTGGCGTCATATCCCCACGACCAGGTGTTGCGAAAGGTCACCGTGGGGAGCAGGTGAAGGGTGGCGGCGTCTGGCCCGCGGTTCGTCGCCGTCAGGCGAATGACGATGTCCTCCGGAGCGGCTTTCGCGTATTCGACCACAACGTCCCAGTAGCGCCCGTCAGCGAACACTCCCGTGTCGTCGATTTCGTACTCCGGCACATCACGGCCGCGGCGTCCGTTCTCGGCCACGAGCTGCTCGTAAGGGAAAGCGCGCTGGGGATACCGGTAGCGCGCCTTCATGTACGAATGCGTCGGCACGTTGTCGAGGTAGACGTAGTGCTCCTTCACATCTTCGCCGTGGTTGCCCTGCGGCCCCGAGAGCCCGAAGAGACGTTCCTTGAGGTACGGGTCCACGCCGTTCCACAGCGCGATGCCGAAGTTCAGGAAGCCATGGTCATCCGAGATGCCCAGCAGACCGTCTTCGCCCCAGCGGTACGCCCGCGACCTCGCATGGTCGTGCGGGAACGAATCCCATGCCTTGCCGTTCGCCGAGTAGTCCTCGCGCACGGTGCCCCACTGGCGCTCTGAAAGGTATGGGCCCCACAGCCGCCAATTCTCCGTGCCTGCGTCTGCATTGCGCAGACGCTGCCGCTCCGGATCGGGCTTCGCCTCACTCGTCATCCCCCGGATCATCGTCTGCCGCAACGGGAGCGTCTACGTCTCCGGAGTTGCGATTAACCCACTGCTCCCTGGTCCCGTAGCGCGGCGATCTTCGCCGTGTCATATCCGAGCCCCGCCAGCACGGCATCCGTGTCCTGCCCCAGCAGCGGGGCCGTGCTCCGGACCTGGCCCGGCGTGCCGCTCAGCTTCGGCCCGACGCCGATCTGCTTCACCCTGCCAACAGGAGAGTCGACCTCGACGATCATGCCGCGCGCCACGTTGTGCGGGTTCGTCACCACGTTCTCCATTTCGAGGACGGGCGCCGCACAGATGTCATACTGCGACATAATCTCCATCCATTCGTCGGCGGTCTTCTCGAGGAACTTGGCGGCGTACTTCTCGGCCATCTCCGGGTAGACGGCTGAATCGTGCTGCCTGTGAGCATACTCCGGGAACCCCAGCACCTGCGTGAGGGCCGCATAGAAGTGCGGCTCGATGCTCCCGATCGAGAACCACCGCCCGTCCTTGCATTGGTAGGTGTTGTACCACGGCACCGCTCCGTTGAGCAGGAATTCGCCCGGACGGATCGGCCGCCCGGAGCTGAAGAACCCTGAGAAGGCGCTCGTCATCAGCGAGAGCACCCCGTCGCTCATGCCAATGTCCACGTTCTGGCCGCGCCCCGTCTTTTCGCGGGCGATGATCGCGACGCATATGGCGAAGGCCGCCGTCAGGCCGCCGCCGGCGAAGTCCGCAATGATGTTGACCGGGATCGCCGGCGGCGTGCCCGGGCGGCCAATCACACCGAGTGCGCCGCCCACCGAGATGTAGTTGATGTCGTGCCCCACGAGATTGCTGTACGGACCGGTCTGGCCGAAGCCGGAGACGGAGCAACAGATGATGCGCGGGTTGATCTGCGCCAGCGTGTCGTAGTCCACGCCCAGCCGCTTCACGACACCGGGCCGGAACCCCTCGATGACCACATCAGCGCCCTTCACCAGCTCATAGAAGATCTCTCGCGCGGAGTCATCCTTGAGGTTGAGAGCGATGGATTTCTTGCCGCGTCCGAGCGCGTTGTACGCAGCGGCGCGCTCCGCGTTCTCGTTACTGCGCATCCCCCCGAGCTTCGCCGATGCGCCCGGCACCGCTTCCACCAGCGTGACGTCCGCCCCAAAGTCAGCCAACAGCATCGAGCAGTGCGGCCCCGGTGCCAGCCGCGAAAGGTCCAGGACCTTGATCCCATCGAGTGCCATTACCATCTACGTTCCATCCTCCCGGTGCGCTTTGCGAACAACATTTCCGTCCGCGCGAAGTGTACCGGCATTCTAGAGACCACCGCTCACTCTGTCGCCCTCGAGCGCTCGCACCGTCCCATCGTCGCATCTCGCGGGACTCCGATAGCCAACCCTACCGGCCCAATCGCCAACAGTGCCATCGCCGCCCCGATGCCCCACTGACCCGCTACAAGCCCCAACGTCAGCGGCACGAGCGCCGTCGCGAGGTCGAATACCGCCGAGATGGACATCACGGTTCCCGACTGCCCGGGCAGCGACGCGTACAACTGCCCTTTCAATACCGCATACCACCCCGAGTTCAAGAGTCCTATCAACACCAACGCACTAACCTTCGGCCAAAATCCCGGCACAATGAGGAACAGCACGAACACCGGCAGCGCGATCATGGCCGTTGCCCGCACCCACGTCAGGCCAGGGATGCGGCGCAGCAGCGGGATGATCAGCCCATCGCCGATGAGGCCCGATATCGCCATCACCGAGACCGCGAGGCCGGCGCGGCTGTCGCCCACACCCGTGCTATCCACGAGATAGAGCGCGACGAATCCCAGCAACACGTCCATAAGCAGGTTCGAAAGGGCGAGCAGCACCAGCCACCGCCAGGTGCTCCGTCGTCGCGCCGCTGAAAACGCGCCGCTGAGCGACTCGCGAAAGCTCGTGGCCGCCTGGTCGCTGTCGTTTGCCTCGCTGACAGTAGGGAACTGCGGCATCCGCCCGCCACGCAACCGCAACCATGCCACTGTCGCCAGCGCCAAGCCCGCCCACGCGACGAACACCTCGCGCCATCCCAGGCCAATCGTCGGCGCCGCCGCGAGCACAACCGGCCCGAGCACCACGCCGATCGAACCCGCGAACGTCCATTGCGCCATCGCCTGTTCGTGCTCGCCCGGACGGGCATCCATCAATGTCGCCTGCGAAAGCGACACGAACGCGCCCGAAGCGGGATACAGCATCATGAATGCGATGAGCAGCGGCCAGACCGACTGCGAGACCGCGGCGAGTGTCAGCCCGCAGATGAACGCCACGCCGCCCGCCGCCATGACCGTCTGCCGGTGACGTGTATCGCCAAAGATGCCGATGACCGGTTCCAGCAGGCCGCTCACCACCTCCGGCACGGCGAGCAGCATCCCGATCTGGGCATACGACAGCCCAAGGTCCGACCGCATGAGCGGCCAGGCCGCTTCCCGCGTGCCGAACACCAGCTCATCCAGGAACTCAATGAACAGGAAGACCGCTATCAGCGATGCCATGCCACGCCATGCCGCCGCGGCCCGGTTTGATGCGCACACAATCACACTCCCATCTCTCGTCAAGGCGAATGTCCGAAGAGATGGACGCCGGGGCGGGCCACGTGCTCTTGCGGCGAGTTAGCGCGGTGGGTGGAAACAGGCGAATGTCATGCGGCGATTCTACACGGGCGGCCGCCCCATAACAGCATGCTCGGCCCGCCATCACTAACTCCTTCGTACCGCCGCCCGCTATCCTGTATCTCGATGACAGAGCCCCCCGCCGCAGAGGACCATATCGAGGTCGAATGGCAGTTCTCTGCCTTCGATGTCCGCCCCGTCGCGCGTTGGCTCGCCAATACATCCATCCCCGGCTACACAGTCGAGCCCGGCCCGACCAAACATCTCCACGACGTCTACTACGACACGGCTGATTGGAGGCTCCATCGCGCGGGCTTCACCTGCCGTGTCCGCCAGAAAGCATCCAGCGCTGAGTTGACGCTCAAGTCGATGGCGGCTGCCGTCGATGCCGTCCGCTCACGCCGCGAGATCAACGACCCTCTCCCCGCCGGCGAGACGCTGCCCGGTGCTGCGCGTGGCCCGTCCGCAGCCATTGTGACGGCGCTCATCGGGCGGCAACCGCTTGCGCCCATCTTCGAACTCCGCACCGAACGGCAGATCTTCAATCTCAGCGATCAAACGGGCTCACTCGCGGAGATCGCCCTCGACGTCACGACCATCCCGGTCGGCGAAGACGTGCCTGTCCGGCTCTCGCGCGTCGAAGTTGAAGTCGAGGCCACCGCAGTCGGCCGTGCACAGCCGTTCGCCGACCTCATGACGGCGGCCATGGGGCTCGCACCAGCTATCACCTCCAAGTTCGAATCAGCGCTCGTGGCAACCGGCCACCGTATCCCGTCGTTCCCACCCGATCTCGGCCCGGACGCGGTTACCGACGACATGACCGCCGCTGAAGCCGCATACGCCATCCTTCGCCGCCAGTTCGCCCTCGTCCTCTCTAACGAAGCAGGCACCCGCCTCGGGGAAGACGCCGAGCACCTCCACGACATGCGTGTGGCCACGCGCCGCATGCGTGCGGCGATGAGTGCCTTCCGCGAGTATGTGCCCCGCGCTGAGCCATACCGCCGCGAACTTGGTTGGCTCGCTGGCGTGCTCGGCGCCGTGCGCGACCTCGATGTCCAGGTCCAGAATCTCGCTGCCTGGCGGAACACCTTCCCCTCCGTGCAGGCTGATGCTTTCGCGAGTATCGAAAAGACGTTGAACGTGCAGCGCGACCGCATGCGGGCGCGCATGCTCGCGGCACTCGACTCTCGGCGCTACGCCCGCATGGTGGAGAGGATCACGGCCTGGCTCCGCCGGGGCCCCCCGCGAAGCTACAGCGCTGGTGCGGAGCGCGTCCTCGCCGTTGGGCCGAGCATTATCGAGCGGCGTTACCGCCGGCTGCGGCGTCACGGGGATGCTATTGGCCCGAGGTCCGCCCCCGCCGCCTACCACGCGCTTCGCATCGACGGTAAGAAACTTCGTTACGCCCTCGAATTCCTGGCCCCGATCTACGGCCGGCGCTCCGCTGAGTTCGCAAGGCGTGTCACCGCGCTGCAGGATGTGCTCGGCCTTCACCAGGATGCTGAGGTCGCCATCAGCTCCCTCGAGGCGCTGGCGCATGGCGCCCGCCCGCGCCTCCAGCCCGATGCCTTGCTCGCGATTGGCGCCCTCTGTGAACGCTACCGGCAACAGGCCGAGACACTCCGCGGCGAGTTCCCCGCTGTCTACCGGCCGCTCCTTGGCGCCGAATGGCGGCGGCTGCGGCACACGATGGAATCATGCAAGCCCGCACCCCAGCTTCGAACTACCGGTTAGCCCGCCTGCGCGCTATTGTTCTAGTCGCATCACCATCCCGATTCGGAGCCAACCCATGAAGCTGCATGAATACCAGGCGCGAGATCTGCTCGCCCAAAACGGCGTAGCTGTTACCGCTGGCCGCGTTGCCAGCACCCCCGCCGAGGCCAAAGCCATCGCCGCTGAACTCGGCGGCAAGGTCGTGGTCAAGGCCCAGATTCATGCCGGCGGCCGCGGCAAAGGCCGCCTCGTCTCCGAATCCGAAACCGCCGCCATGTACGAGAAACTCACCACCGACCCCGCAAATAACTCTGGGCAAGTGAAAGGCGACCGCGTCGGCGGCGTACGCCTCGCCGATACGCCCGAAGAAGCCGAACAGGCCGCCGCCGCCATCCTCGGCAAGCACCTCGTCTCCATCCAGACCGGCCCCGAAGGCAAGCTCGTCAACCGCGTCCTCGTCGCCGAGCAGACCGACATCGCGAAGGAGTACTACCTCGCCATCATCATCGACGGCGCCCAGGGTTCGCCGCTGATCATGGCCTCTGCCGAAGGCGGGCAGGAGATCGAAGTCGTCGCCGCGAACAACCCCGGCGCCATCATCCGGGAAGCTATCAACCCTGCTGCGGGCTTCGAGCCCTACGTCGGACGCACCCTTGCCGCCAGTCTTGGTTTCTCTGGTGACCAGGCCGCGCAATTCAGCGCCATCGCCGAAGGCCTCTACAACACCCTCGTCGCTTCCGATGCCAGCCTCGTCGAGATAAACCCGCTCGCCGTCACCGATGACGGCCGCGTCGTCGCAGTCGATGCCAAGCTCACCATCGATGATAACGCCATGTTCCGGCACAAGGATCTCGCGGAACTGCGCGACAAGACCGAAGAGGACCCGCTCGAAGTCCTCGCACAGGACCTCGGCGTCGCGAACTTCATCAAGCTCGAGGGCAACATCGGCTGCGTCGTGAACGGCGCCGGCCTCGCCATGGCTACCATGGACACCATTAAGCTCGCCGGCGGCGAACCGGCCAACTTCCTCGATATCGGCACCGTGAACGACCCGCAGCGCGTCGTCAACGCCCTCAAGGTCATCCTCGAAGACGAATCCGTGAAGGCCATCCTCGTGAACATCTTCGGCGGGATGGCGCGCGTCGATATCATCGCGCAGGGCGTCATCATGGCCCACGAGCAGATGAAGATCGATGTGCCCGTTGTCATGCGTCTCGTCGGCACCAACCTCGCCGAAGGTGAAAAGCTCGTCGAGGAATCGGGCCTTCCCCTCATCCGCGCTAAAGAGCTTGCCGAAGCCGCACAGAAGGCCGTCGAGGCCGCCAACGCAGCCTAGAAGGCATCGTTGACATCTGATGCGCGTCACCCAATCATCAGATGCATGACGCGCACGACAATCGACATCGATCCGTCTGTCCTTAAGGAAGCGAAGGCACTCGCGCAGAAGCGACGGGCGACGCTCGGCGAGACGATTTCGTTACTCCTCGCCGAGGCGCTCGCCGATGCCGGCAAACCGAAGGAGCCTCCGGAGTTCCGTTGGTTCTCCAAGGATATGGGGCCGTCGCTTGTTGACCTCGAAGACAAGGACGCCGTCTGGGCAATTCTCGACCAGGAGTGGGACCCTGACCATCGCTCTTGACGTAAATCCACTCGTCTACGCCGGCAATGTACGCTCACCGTTCCACTCTCGCGCCGTTGCTGCCCTGACAGATTTGCGCGCGACGAATGAGTTGACATACCTGTTTTGGCCTGTGGTCGCGGGGTATGTGCGAATAGCGACAAATCCACGGCTTCACCCGAATCCGTTGACTCTCGCCGAAGGGCTGCGGAACATCCGAGAACTCGTGAGTCAACCGCACGTTCGGACGGGATCGGAAGCCGCAGGGTTCATCGAGAGCCTCACCCACGCCTGTACCGAAGTCCGCGCGGCCGGGAACCTCGTGTCCGATGCTTACATCGTCGCGCTCATGCGGCAGCACGGTATCAGCCGCATCCTCACGCACGACCGCGACTTCCGAAAGTTCGACGGTATCCGCATCGTCGATCCGTTCGCGTGACGTTTTGCGAGTAAGCGCCTCGCGCGGACGCTCTCCTCAGCACTCAGCACTCAGCACTCAGCACTCAGCACTCAGCACTCAGCACTCAGCACTCAGCACTCAGCACTCAGCACTCAGCGCTACTCCATCTCGCCCTTCTTCACCAGCGCCTTGTAGAGCGCACGCCCCTGGTCCGGCGTCGGGTCCTTCACCAGCCCGTAGATCTCCCGCCCTTCGTGACCCTCAGGCAGGTATTCAGTGATCGGTAGGCCCTCTTCGTTCACGAACAGCAGGCAGTGGCAGTACTTGTAGATCTGCATCTCGTCGCACGCGCAGATCCACGTGCGCCGCTTCGCCTCTTCCTCCCGCGGCAGATAGAGACCCTCCGGCCACTCCCCGTTCTCGTCCTTCGACGGATAGAAATTGCACGGGCAGATGGGCCGGCCGTAGTTGTCGATGTTCGATGCGAGGCCGAGCACCACGCCCTCAGTGATCGACCGGTCAGGGTGTAGATGTGTCCCCGATTTCTCCGCGTACTTCTCCGCGTAGTTCCACATCTTCTCCATCGACTTCTCGCTGGGGACGACCCTGGTCCCCGGCGGCTCGCCGGTCCCCGGCCTGAACGTCCGGCGCTCGCACACGACGGTCGAGCTGCGCCAGGGGGAGACGCTGGCCATCGCGGGCCTGATGCAGCTCTCGCTCGACGGCGAGACCGAGCGG